>JASHSP010000017.1 GCA_030038655.1 Thermoplasmata archaeon
GATCGTGGACCACGGTCCCGGCGGGGGCCTTTGCGCGGCGCTGAAGGGTTGGGCTCGAGACCGGGGAGCCCGCCCCGCCCGGCGCAGGGACCTCGGGCTCTTCGGTGCGCGCGCCATCGGACCGTCGCGTGCCGGGGGGCGGGCCGGACCGTACTCCGGCGTGCGGGAGAGGCCGCGCGCCGAGTCGAACGGGGGGAGGCATTCCCGCCCCGCCCTCTCGAGCGAGCCGCGACAGAGGGCCTAGGGGGTTCGAATTCCCCGAAGGGGGGCTCTCGACACCCCCGGCGCCGGCACCGTGGCCGGAAGCACCGTCGGCGTACCGTCGGTCTCGAGGCGGGCCTTCAGGGAGGCGACGCTGTTGGCGAGCAATCGGAGCTGCCCCTTCCGAAGGTGCTCGCCGAAGGTCGACCGGGAGAGCCCCTGGCGACGGGCGACCTCCTCCCAACGGGTTCGTGCCGGAACATCGAAGAGACCGCCCTCGAACGCCGCCACGAGCGACCGCGCCTGGCGATCGGTGAGACCCTCGAAGAAGTGAACCGACGCGACGGGGGCGTCGCGGACCGCTCCGAGGCCGCTCCGGTCCGACACGGAGAGAACCTCGACCTCGCCGAGGCGACGCGTCCGGCCGATCAGCCGGTTCAGCTCGGACCTTCGGGGGGCCAGGAAGCGGTACGTCTCCGTGCCGTCGAAGTAGACGACGGGGTGAAGGACCCAAACGCCGGCCTTCCGGGCGAGACCGGTCACGGACGGGGGGTCGGCCCACTCGAAATCCGGGATCGTCACCAGCGCGTCCCGTCCCTCGACCACGAGGGGGCGAGCGTGGAACGAGTCCCGGAGCGCCGAGACCACCCGGCGTCGCTCGGGCTCGTCGGGGGCGGAGAGGAGGAAAACGTCCCGGCGATTGTCGCACCAGAGCAGAAGCAGCGTGCGGGGGAACTCGACGGAGATGTCGCAGTACGGGCACGGGTGGTGGACCCGAACGCGGGCGTCCACGAGAGACATCAACCCCGCATCCTCCGAGGAGGTAATTTAGGACGACCCGCCCCGGGGCGGGTTCGAAGGTATCATCCTCTTTTGCAATCCCTACGCGGAGCCTGGCCGGGAGGGTGCGGAGCGATGGTCGTGGATTTCTCCCTGAGGAGGACGCCCCCGATCCGGGTGGCCTCGGTCGTGCGGGTCGGACCGTGGAAGGTCGACAACCTGAGGGCGGAGTTCGGCGAGCTCGTCCGCTGGGCGACGAAACACACGGTCCGGACCGGACGGTGGGTCTTCCTGGAGAGGGACCGCGACCGCTGGGAGGCGTGCCTCGAGATCCATCGCGAGGCCGAGCCCGACGGTCGGGTTCGGCTCAAGACCCTGCCGGGGGCGTGGGTGGCGCGGGTGGTCTTCGACCCGGATCGAGTGTCGTCCCGGCTCGTGTACCACGGCCTGAGCGATTGGACGCGGGCGCGACGTAGGGCGGGGGAGATCCGGTCGGTCGAAGCCGTCCGCGAGGTCTACGCCGCCGACCCCTGGAAGGACAACGCGGCGTGGGCGAACTGCGAGGTCCAGTTCGTCGTGCGGAAGTGAACCCCGGCCTCCCCCAGACCGGAGGGGGCGGATGCGGCGAGTGAGGTTCCTCGACCGAGCACCCCCGGACCTCGGCGAAGACCGAGACCGACGGAGAGCCGGTATCCGGAGCGAGGGGCTATGTCTCCGATTGCGAGCGCGGGAACCGAACCGACGGAAACGATAGTGTTCCCTTCGGAACGGCCCACGAGAAGAAACGGACCGTCAGTTTCCCGGCCTTGACCGCCGGGTCCATCTCCAGGAGGGATCGGACCTCCTCCAACGGCAGACGGTGAAGGCAGATTCCACGAAGAGGGCTTCCGGGCGGGTCGACGATCGGCCCCGCGGCCTGGAGATGACCCATGTCGTGGAGCGTCGCGAGATAGGCCAGGTGAGCGTCTTGGAGTCGGTCGACCTCCTTCGCGTCCAGCTTGGGTGCGTCGGGTCGGGCTTCGAGCAACGATACGGTGAGCGTGTCGAACTCCATGCTCCTCGCTAGGGGCGGGTGGATTTCAAGACACTCCCGGTCGACCCGCCACGCCGAGAGGATCGTTCCGGGAACGCGCAACCGATTCCACCACGCAGCGGCCCGTAGCTCGGGGCAAAGGGACCGGGCCGCGGCCGGGGAAGCTACCCTCCAACCGAATCGACTTTAACTTGGTCGCACGCACAATCTACGGGCAGGCGCCCCGCCGAGAGCCCCACTCGATGACGAACACCCCCCGAACCTCGACGCGGTTGCTGCCGACCCTCCTCCTCTGTGCGGTGACGCTTCTCGGGGCCCTTTCCGCCCTGCCCGGTTCCCACGTCCCCGGTTCGAGTCCGGACCCGGCGCTGGGCCGCCCGGGTGTCGCTCCCCGGCCGCTCATTGCACCGGGAGGAAGCGTCGCCGCGGCGTGCGATGGCGTCGCCACCTGCACCACGGGCGCTGTAACCGGGGTCGGTGCGGGGGACACGCTGATCGTGGTCGTTACGGAGTACACCACATCCGCCGGGGCTCCCTCCCTGGTCGAGGAAGTGACCTCGACGGGCGACAATGACCTGGCGCTGCTCGGGTCCACCCCGTGCATCGCCGGAAGTGGCCACGGTGTGACCGCCATCTACGGGCTGGCCGACGTGGCGACCCAGGCCTCCGTCACGTTCACAGTGAATTATCCGGCCGATGAGTACTACACCGTTCACGCCCTCGACGTACGGGGGACCGCCGCGTCGCCGTACGAGACCGCCGGTACGGGCGTATGTTCGACCGCGGCCGGCGCCACGGCGACCGCTTCGGTTACGACTACCGTGGCGGGCGACCTCGTGATTCTCGGCGCTGAGGTCCGGGCCTCCACGACCATAGCGGCGAGCGGTGGCGACACGCTGGTGACCCAGGCCGCGACGACGGGCGCGGAACTGGATTCGGGCGCGATGCTGGAAGAGATCGACCCGACCACGGGCTCGATCTCTCTCTCCGCGACGTTCACGAGCGCCTCCTGGTCGGCGATCGCCGTGGCGTTGAAGGCCGCGCCCCTCGTATCCGGAACGGTGAGCCCGGCAACCGCGACCCTTGACGCGGGCCAATCCATCAATCTCACGACCACGCCGGCGACGGGCGGAACCCCGCCGATCTCCTACCAATGGTACTCGGCGACGTCGACCGCCGCCTGCGACGCCGGAACGCCGATCGCCGGCGCGACCGGTACATCCTACGCGACCCCGGAGCCGTCCGTCGGTACCTTCTACTACTGCGTCTGGGCGTCGGACAACAGCACGCCGACCCAGCAGGTGGTCTACTCGAACGTCGCGATCGTAACCGTGAACCCGGTGTTGACCGTCACGATCACGCCCAACGCCCCTTCGATCGACGACGGACAGTCCGTGGAGCTCTCCGCGAACGCAACCGGAGGTACGGGAGCGGATGCCTATGCCTGGTACCTGGGGGGCTCGTGCGCGGGCCCGATTCTCGCCACGAGCCGGAACTACACCACCCCGGCCTTGGGGAACTCCACAACCTACTGTGTCGCTGCTACCGACAACTCCTCCGTGCCGGCAACCGCGACGGCCACCGACACGGTCACGGTGAGCGGCACGCCGTTGACGGTCACGATCACGCCCGGCGCCCCTTCGATTGACGACGGACAGTCTGTCCGGTTGACGGCGGACCCGTCGGGAGGCACGGGGAACGACACCTACGCCTGGTACCTCGGGCTCTCGTGTACGGGGGCCGTGCTCGCGACGACCCAGGTCTTCACTACCCCGGCGCTGTCGTCCACCACGTCGTACTGCGTGGCCGCGACGGACAGCTCGTCGATTCCCGCCGCGGCGAACGCGACGACAACGGTCACGGTGAGCCCCCTTCCGCTCACGGTGACGATCGACCCCGGCGCCGCCACAATCGACACGGGAGCGAAACTGCTCCTGACCGCCGTCCCGTCGGGTGGGACCGGCGCGCTCAGCTACGCTTGGTACCTTGGGAGTGCCTGCACAGGTACGGTACTGGCCACGAATCAAACGTACACGACACCGCCCCTGTCGTCCACGGCCACGTACTGCGTGGTGGTGACGGACAGCTCGACCGTTCCCGCCAGCGCGCGGGCGAACAGCACCGTGACGGTCGGCGGCGCATCGGGCTCAACAACCTCTCCGCCGACGTACCTGTATCCGGTCGTGGGGGCCCTCGTCGCCCTCATGATCGCGGGGATCCTGCTCGGTCTCATTCGTCGGGGTCCGAAGGTGACCTTTACTCAGACCGGCCTCGCCGGGAAGACCGCTTGGTCGGTCACATTCAAGGGTGAGTCCAAGAGCTCCTCGAGTCCGAGCATCGTCTTCAAGACGTCCAAAGGCGAGGGCAAATACACGGTACGGGACGTGCTCGGTTACGCCGCGACCCCGTCGACCGGTACGGTTGTGGTCGGCAAGGCCTCGGTCGACGTGACGGTCGTATTTTCAAATCGGGCCCCCTAGACCTCTCGGCACTTTCCGGTCGACCGTGTGCCGAGGTCTCGCCGCCGGGATTTTCAGCGACGCAGGCCCGAACGTCGGAGGCGTCGCACAGGCTCTCCTCCCCGATGCCTCAGGACCGACCCCCTGCCGGGGGGGTCATGACGCACCCCGCGCCGTCGGCGCTACGAGGCGAAGACGGCGCCTTCCTTGTTCGTAGAGACCCAGTGGTTCTGCGCGCAGTACTCGAGAACCCTGTTGAGGCCCGCCAAGGAGATCCGATGCCCGCGGGCCTCGAGTGCGGCCAGGAGTTTGCGTCGGCGCAGGGGTTCCGGACTCGCCCGAAGGATCGAAAGAACGGCTTCGACCGCACCCACCGGCATCCCCGACACGACGACCTCGACCGAGGGAACTTAACGGAGGACAACCATCCCCCGCCATGTCATCATCGGGCGAAACACCGGGCATCGTGCCCGCGGGCGGGGCACCCCGAGCGGCTCTCCAATCAACGCGCGGCGCCGCGGGACTGACGAGCGCGTTGAGCGTGGCCGCGGTGCTCCTGTCGGTCGCGGCGATCGGGCTGAGCGTGATCCTACCGGGGCCGGTCGGCGCGAGCGGCCCCGCGGGAAGCGGGACGATCGAAGTGGCGCACGTCCACACGTCGGGCGCTCACGCGGGGAACACCACCTGCGAGGTGTGGGCGGGGGCGAACATAACGATCAACGTCACGGGGGCTGGCGCCGTGGCCGTCCAGGGAAGCGCCCTCCTGGTGATCAACCACGAGGTGGAAACCGCGGATGCGGCCTTGATCTACGTGCAGAATACCACCAGTTCCTGCACGTCCACCGACTGGACATCCTACTACACGGTCCCCAGCAGCCTGCCTACTACGGTCTCTATCGAGGTCTCCGTCCCCGTGGGCAACGTGTTCAACGTCCCCGCCGCCGGAGAGTACACCTTCTACACAATGGAGCAAGCGGCCAGCGGTTCGGAGGTATACTTCTGGGCCATCGCCCTCGAGGCAGTGTTCTATCCGACCTAGCCGGGATGCCGTCGGCGGACCTCGACCGGTGGCTGGCGCTCGGGGTGAGTCGCGGAGCCGAGGGAGCGGAGCGCGGGGTGAGTTCCGAGAGGGGCCCCGGAGCGAGGGGCTGATGAGGGCCGCTCGACACGGCCTCCCGTAGGAGGGATCGCAGGCTGCAGCAGCCCCCCGACCCCCCCGGTTCCTCGACCGCGGAAAGGCATGCCGGCCGTACGCGGGACGCCCTGCTGATCGGCCTGACCTTCGCCGCGGGCGTGGTGGACGCGGTCAGTTACCTTGGCCTCGGCCAAATCTTCACCGCGAACATGACCGGGAACGTCGTCTTCCTCGCGCTGGCGGTCGGGGAGCGAAGCCTGCTCACGGCCCTGCGTTCGGCGGTCGCCCTCCTTGGCTTCTGCGGCGGGGCGATCCTGGCCGGTCGGCTCCTCCTCCGGCCTCGCCCCCCCGGGGTGTGGCCCCGCCGTGCGACATGGGTCCTGGGGCTGGAGTCCGCGTGCATGATCGCTTTCGCCGCGGCATGGGTGGCAACGGGCGGGGCGCCGGGCGCGGGAGGACTGATCTACGCCATCGTCGGGTTGAGCGCGCTCGGTATGGGGATGCAAAATGCCGTGGCGCGCCACCTGGCGGTTCCCGGACTGACGACGACCGTCATCACGGTGGCTCTGACCGGCTTCATGGTGGACCTGCCGGCCCTCGGGGTCGCCGGACCGGCCCAGCGGAGAGCCGGGTTGGGCGTACTCGCCCTCTTCCTGGGGGCCGGGATCGGGGCCACCCTCATGGTCTACGCTCGGGCGGTGGCCCCTCTCGTCACGGTCCTCTCCGTCGCGACCGTCGCCACCATCGCATACCTAGCTTTCGACAAGCCCGCCGCGACGATCTCGACGGGCCCTTCCTGACGGCGCGACCGCGTCAACGTCGGCGCCGCCGCCTCGGGACCCCGGTCCGGGGCGGGGTTCGCCAGAACGGTCGAGCTCCCGCGGAATCCGTCGGGAGGGGTTGCGAGCGTTGGCTCGGACCCCGGTCGCGGGGTCGGCCCGAGCCAGCTCCCGTCTTCACGCCGACCAACAGCCCTCGACCCGGCAGGAACCCGTCCGAGAGGAACTGGGGCCGGAAGCCGGCGCGACGCAGGAGCTCCAAATGCTCCCGGCGGGCGAGGAGCAGCCCGACGTCCGTGACACGATAATGACGGATCCCGCGCCCGGTCCTTCCCACGAGGAAGTGGTACTGGATCCTCGAGCGGTTCCCCCGCCGCTCGGAGAACGCCAACCGGACGATGGTAAGGCCGGGGCTCTCGTGCCGTCGCAGGTGCAAGGTTCCCGGTCGGAATCGGGACGGATCGATCCAGGGTTCGACCACGACCACCCCGCCGGGGTTCAGGTGCCGCGCGAAGTTCGCGTAGGTCCGTAGCACGTCGCTCTTCGAGCCCAAGTGCCCGACGGCGCTGAAGAGGCAGGTCACGACGTCGAATTGCCGGTCCAGGCGGAAGGTGCGCATGTCGGCGAGCACGAGAGGATCCCGGGGCACCCGGCGTCGCGCAACGCGCAGCATCGCTCGGCTGGCGTCGACCCCCACGACCGGATGCCGCCGGCGCAGGAACTCGAGATGCCGACCGGTCCCGCACGCGACGTCCAGCCAGCTCGCCCGGGGGGGTGCGCCGAGCTGCCGGACGAGGGACTCGAGCCGGTCGACCTCGCGGCGATAGTCCTTCCAGTCGTTGATCGCGTCGTAGTACGGCGCGAGTTCGTAGAACTGGGAAACGTCCGACCCCCCCACGGTCCCTCCCGCCACCGGAGGGATGCCGAGGCGATCGCCCTACTTCACGATGCGACGGTCTACGACCGAGGCCGCGTGCGGGACTTCGGGGGCGGCGAGAACCGCTGCGTCCACGAGTCCGACAGTTCGTCTCTTCGGGGCTTGTAGACCCCCTCGTAGAACCCCTGGCGGGATTCGAGCGTCCCTCGGTCGAACCCGCCGACGATCCGCATCGCTTCGCCCCACGCCGCGGCGAAGTTCTCCTGCGAGCCGAACCGCGAGACGACCGATTGTTCGAACTTCGCGGGCGTCTGGTCCTCGCCCCCGATGGTGAAGACGAGGCCGTTCGAGCTCGGGTCGCGGAGCGCTTCGTCGTCCCCGAGCCGGTAGACCTCGCGGTCGGCGGACTTTGTCGGCGAACCGGACGGTGCGTCCCCCCCGGGCGGGCTCTGGCGGAACCCCTGCTTCGCGGCCGCGTAGAACACCGCCCGATTCAAGCCCCACGAGTACGCCGCGTCCTCCGGGAGCCCCAGCGTCCGCGCGCGGGCCGCCTGGAGAACTGCCATCACCACGAACCGGGTCACCCGGCCTGCGTTCCGGACCATGCCACCCCCGTCGATTCCGAGGAGTACGACGGTTCAGCTCGATGCCTCGAATATCCCTTGCGCGCCGGTCGGCAGGGACCCGGGCGTCGTCCCCTCGCCGGGGTGGCCGACCGCGGCTCCGAACCGGACTGCGGACGTCGTGGGTTCGCCTCATCGCGCCGGATCGGGCGCGCTCTCGGGTCTCGCCCCCGGGCCACGTCCCTATCTCGGACCGCCGGCGTACCTCGACGATGACCGGCGTCCCGGGGATACCGCTCGCCCGAAAACTGGGAATACGGCCGGGGTGCCGGACTGCCTTCCTCGGGGTGCCCTCCGAGGTCCTCCGCGAACTGCGCCCCATCCTGGAGGAGTGCACGGCGGCCGCGGAGGGTCGGGGCTCCCTCGACTTCGCCCCGATCTGCACGACCCCCCGAGCGGAGCTGCGTAAGCATGTGCGGCGAACGGCCCGGCGACCGGTGATTCCGGGATGATCTGGGCGAGCGGGTCGAAAGGATCGGCCGGGGCCCCGTCCGAGTTGGACGATGCGACGGTGCGCGGGATCGGTTTGGGCGGGGGACGGGTGGACGTCAAGGTCTGCGCGCTCACGGACGTGTCGTCGGCACTGAAGTTCATGCGGCGAGTGGCGGACCGCGGCCGCGGGTAACGCCGGGCCAGGCGACCCCGGGGCCCCGTACGCGGGCCACCGGGCCGAGCCGGGCCGCGCGAGGGGTCGTCGACGAGACCCTTCACCGGAGTCGGCAACCTCCCCCGAGCCGGGGCAGCCGCCGAACGAACGGTCAGCCCGGTCGCCCTACGGGATCCGGAACCGCAGCGGTCGATGGCCGGCCCGGTCCCAGGGACCGCGTCGCCGAAAACCGGAGGGGGGGCGGGAGGGGTCTCTCGCACCGCCGGGAGCCGGCGGAGCTTCCACTGGAGCACCGGCCGTTATATGGAGAGTTCCGGATGAATCCCGTCCGTAGGAGATGGCCGCGCTACTGGTACCGTCAAAGCCACGACCGCTCGCGGGGTGGAACGCGGGTCGTTATCCGGGTCCCAGCGCGGAAGAGCGAGGGTACCGGCTCCAGGTCACGATCTCGGTGGAGGAACCGGGGGAAGAGATCCCTCCGCCGGCGACCCCGGTCATAACGCAAACCAGCCCGGTGGCCGCCCTGCCACCGCCGGCGCCGGCGACCCCAGTGACTCCCCGACCCGACGCCCAGGGACTCTACGACCTTCGACAGCTGCTGGGGCGGATCTGGTCGATCCCGGATGCGTCGACCTCCCCGGCGGGGCCGACGCCTCCCGCCCGACCCGAACCGCACCCGGCCGAGGAGGCCCCGCGGCCGGGCGAGCCCGATCCTCCCTCGATCCCCGAGGTCCGCGAACGGTCCGAGTTCGCGCTGCTCTCCGTCATCCCCGACCGCGAGGAGCCGCGCTCGGTCCGACCCGCCCCGGTCGAGACCCCGACGGCACCCGCCCGGTGCGTGTCGACACCACCGGCCGGAGGCGTGGTCACTCGGCACCGGGCGCAGGCTTGGATCTGCGTCTCGTGCCGGCTGATCAACGCGCCGTGGTCGGTGCTTTGCACCCGCTGCCGAAACGCCGCTCCGTCCAACTAGGCCCCCCGCGGCGGGTCAGCGGTGGTTTCCCGAATCCGGGCTCCGAGCCCCGCCGGACCGGCTCGCCCGGCCAGGGTCCACGTAGAGCCCCTGCGAGACCCTCAGGAACAGGAGGACCGGCTCCCCCAACCGGGTGACGGTGAGACCGCGCTCGGTGAGCGCGTAGTTCACCCGGGGCGGATGCGTCGAGAGCACTTCGCGGCGGACGAGCCCCATCCCCTCCAGCCGCTTCAACTTCGAGGAGAGCACCCGCGAGCTGATCCCGGGAAGGGCCTTCTTGAGCTCCCCGAACCCGAGCTGGGTCTCGGTGTGGAACAGAACGAGGATGTCGATCGTCCATTTCCCGAAGATCGACCGGACCAGGCCGAGGTTGACCCGGGGCGCGCCCTTCCCCGCCCCGTCGGTGGTGAAGTCGGCCCGGGTGGCGAGGCTCTGGACGAACTCGGTCGACACGGCGCGGAACTGACGGAACTGGTCCTCGAGGAACAGTTCCCGGTTGCCGGACGGTGCCACCTCATCCCGGGTGGCCGGCCGCGGGAGAGTGGGCCTTCGCGTCGTCATTCTTCGGAATCCAGTTGACAACCGTTCTTCACCCCAAGGCCGCGCGCTTGTATAAGTGTGGTTTTTTGCCCGTGACGCCGGGCCGGGTGGGGTCGCGGGGTTCGACGCGGTCGCGGAGGCACGTCGGCGGCCTAGCGCGGGGCCCTGCGACCGGGCCGGCCTTCGGGAATCCGGAACAGGCGTCGGGCGTTCCCGCCGAGGAGCGCCCGGCGATCCGGCTCGGGAAGGTCCAGACCCTCGATGAGGTCGACCGCGGTCCGTAGATCCTCGAGCGGCCAGTCCGACCCGTACAGGAACTTTTCCGGCGATCCGACCGTCAGCACGGAGTGGAGAATCCGTTCCCGGCACAGCGTCACGGTCCGATCGAAGTAGGGGGCGGTGGGGGGTCCTAGCAGTCCGGAGGTGTCGGCGTGGACGTTCGGGTTCTTGTACACGACCTCCGCCGCCTCCTCGATCCATGGGTTTCCCAGGTGGCACAGCACGAACTGGACGTCCCGGAACCGGCCGGCGACCTCGTCGACCTCGAGCGGTCGCGCGAACTTGAGGAGTCCGCGGCCCTCGAGCGTGTCGCCCTGGTGGATGAGCACCGGGAGGTTCTTACGATGCGCGAACTCGTAGACCGGGTCGAGGCGGGGATCGTGGGGGTAGAACGCTAGATATCCGGGGAAGAGCTTGAGGCCGACGACCCCTCGTTCGGCCTCAATCGCGCGCAGGGCGGCCGCGACGGAATCGGACCCCCGCGTCGGATCGACCGTCGCAACGGGCAGGAGGCGGCCCGCGCTCGCCGTGGCACTGGCCCGGCCCTCGACGAGCGCCTCCTCCGTCGACGGGGCTTGGAACATCTGGATCGCCAGCGCGCGCTCGACGCCGGCCCGGTCCATCTCCGCGAGCAGCCCGGCGACCGAGTAGTCGAGGTCGGGCCGGTACCCGGTCTCCCTGATCCGGGGCCACCATCGGCTGAGGTGGACGTGCGCGTCCACTCGCCCGGCCAGCACGCCCCCCATGCCGGTCGAGAGCGGACGCGGGAGCTTAATCCCTGGGATGGCAGCCCGCCCGCAGTGTGCCCTCGGTCGTCCGCCCGGGGGCGTGGCCGCGCGACGGGGCTACGCTCCGCCGGCCCGGCGGGAAGACGTGTGGGCCCTCGTCCCGGGGCCGCGCAGCGCGTGGTCGACTCGCTGGCCCGTCCGTTTCAGCAGCCGGAACAGCCGCTCGGTGTCGTCGATCGTGGTGCGGTGATTGCAGATCGAGACCCGGAGCGCGGTGGTCTCCCGGAGCCGGGTCGTGGTCAGGAACACCTCGCCGCCCCGGTTCGCCTCCTCGACGAGGGCGCGGTTGAGGCGCGCCAGGTACTGCTCGGTCGTGACCCCAAGGCCCGGGACGTACCCGGCCCCTCGGAGGTCGTGGGGGACGTACCGGAACGAGTAGATGTAGAGGGTCGGCTCGTGGAACGCCTCGAAATCGGGGTCGCCCCGGACACGTCGGTCGAGGTGGGCGGTGCACGCCAGGTTCTGTCGGAAGAGCCGACAGTACCCGTCCACCCCCAACTGCTTCAGGGCCATCCAGACCTTCAGCGCCCGGAACCCCCGCGAGCTCTGCGGACCGAGGGATCGGTAATTCTTCGGCGCCGTCCGCCGGAGGTCCTGGCGCTCGAGGTAGGCGGCCTCCATGCCGAAGGCGCTCCGGAGCAGCGCCTCGTCCTTCACCAAGAGCCCGCCGCATTCCTTCGGCAGGTAGAGCCACTTGTGCGGGTCGAGGGTCACGGAGTCCGCGCGGGCGAGGCCGGCGTAGCGCGGACGCAGCTCGGGCAGCGCGGCGCCGAAGGCGCCGACGGCCGCGTCCAGGTGGAACCAGAGGTTCTCGGCCCGGCAGACCTTCGCGATCGCCGCGAGCGGGTCCACGGCGCCGACGTTGATCGTGCCGGCCTGGCCGACCGCGCAGAACGGGATCGCGCCGGCCGACCGGTCCGCCCGGACGATCCGTCGCAGGGCCTGCGCGTCCATCGTGAAGTCGTCGCGGATCGGAACCGGACGGACGGCGTCGCGGCCCAGGTTGAGGAGGTCGGCCGCGCGGGGGATGGTGACATGGCCCTCGTACTCGGCGACGTAGACCGTGAACCGGCCCCGGCGACGCCTCGACTGCAGCCCCTCCCGGGCGGAGTCGTAGGGAGCCCGGGCCCGGAGGGCCACTTGCAGCGCGGTGTGGTTCGCGGCCATGCCGCCGCTGACGAGAAGGCCCCCGCACGAGGCCGGGTACCCGATCATGGTCGCGAGCCACCGGATCACCTGGGCCTCGATCGCCGACTCGGCCGGGGAGATGCGGCTGTCCGCGACGTTCGGGTTCTGGCCCGCCGCGAGGGCGTCCGCGAGCGCGGCGACCTGAAGTCCGGAGCCGTGCACGTAGCCGAAGAACCGCGGCGAACCGAGGTGCGCGGAGTTCGGGACGACGACTCGCGACCACAGGTCGAGGACCCGGAACGGATCCATCCCTCGGCGGGGCAGCGGCTCGTCGAACACATCGCGAATGGCGCTCGGGCTCGCCCGTGGCAGGATCGGGCGGCGGCGGAGCGAGGCGTAGTAGGTCGCCAGCTGGTCGACGGTCCGGTACCCCAGGCGCCGGAACCGTTCGGGGGGCAGGTCGATGTCCCAGAACGCGGGCCCGACCCGGGATCGGCCGGAGGCCGGTCGGCCCCGTCGCGGCGGCGTCCTACGAGATCCGGGCCCCCGGGCCGGCATCGCCGAGTCGAATACCGCGAGGATTAGTTCTCATCGGTCGCCGGCGACGGTCGGCCGGCGCGACCGCGCGCTCCGCGCTCGGCCTTCTTCCGGGGCCGGGGCGACGGGGCGGGTTCCCCGGCGGGGGCTGCGGCCGTCCCGGACGGAGGGGTCCCGGTCGCCCCGGTGCGTTCGACCAGCTGGCGGAACGTCTCGAAGTGGGGAAGGAACGGGTCGGCCCGACGGCGGTCCTCGAGCTCGCCGAGCGCGATCTCGAGGAGGGCCTTCGCCTTCGCGTCGCCCGCGGCCGCCTTGGCCAGGTAGACGCACAGGACCTGGTAATGCGGGAGGACGAACGCGTCCGTCCGCGGCGTGCTCATGTCCCCCTTGCGCGGGCGATAGATCCGCTCGATCGGGACCTCGGTCGCCACCGCGCGCCGGTGGGAGAACCCGAAGTACCGGCCCGGGCCGAGGATCCGCGTGACCTCCCGGACGCTCCCCTTCAGGTTGTTTGTGAGCCGGTCGACCTCGTGCCAGCACCAGAGGCCGAACCCATAGTCGCCCTCGAGGTACGCCTCCCAGGCCCTGCCGTAGAGCTCGCGCTCGCGTTCCTCCTCGGACGCCTCGGGGGGGAGGGTCGCCTTCCAGTCGGAGACGAGGACGTCGACCCGCATCGTCGGCGAGAACTCCCGCCTCGGCGGGACCTCCGGGGGGTCGGGCACGGGCCGACGAGGGGCGGCGGGTCTTAGACGGTTACTCCTCCCGGGGGCCGGGGCGGACGTACACGCGACGGCCACCGACCCACGTTTCCTGAACGGGCGACTCCACGGCCGCGACCGCGCGCGCGAGGTCGGGGGGGCCGAGCACGACCAGATCGGCCGGTGCGCCGGGTTCGAGCCGCCCGTGTCCCCCCAGACCGAGCGACGTGGCGGCATTCGCAGTGTAGAGGCCGAGCGCCTCCTCCGGGGAGAGCGCTTCGCGCGGGTCAGGGTTGGCCGACCGGCCGAGGCCATCCCGTCGCCCGACCGCCGCCGCCAGACCCCTCCACGGATCGACCGGGTCGTAGGGTGCATCGCTCGAACCGGCGAGCCGTAGCCCTCGGTCCGTCAGGGTGCGGAACGCGTAGGCGGACCGGGCCCGCTCGGGCCCGAGGCGGCCGCGGAGCCAGTGGTCGCTCCACACGAACCCCGGCTGGACGACCAGGGTCGGGCGGACCTCCTGAAGGAGACCCAGCAGCTCGGGGGGCGTCAAGGACGCGTGCTCGATCCGGCCCGCGGGGCCGGTTCTTCCCCCGGAGGGCCGCAGCATACCGGCCGCCCGCGCGACGGCGGCGTCTCCGATCGCATGGAGGGCGGGCACCAGACCGCGCGCCGTGCACTCGGCGATCCGATCCTCGAGCGTTCGGTCGTCCCCCACCCGCAGACCGGACGTCGCCGGATCGTCCGCGTACGGGGCGCGCAGCGACGCCGTGCGGGGACCGAACGCGCCGTCGAGGTACCCTTTCGCCCCGAGCACCGCGAACCGGCCCGGGCCGGCCGCGAGGTCGCGCGCCGCGTACTCGGAGAGCTCGGCCAGGCGGACGAACGCGCGTACCGTGAGGGGAAGCCGTCCGGCCTCGTCCAGCGACCGCAGGGCGCGGACCTCCTCCGGGCTCGCGCTCATCGCGCCCACCGACGTGAGGCCGTACGAGGTCAACGCCCGCAGCGTTCTTCCCAGGGCCTCGGCGGGCGGCCCCGAACGGTCGGAGACGACCGACCCGGCGCGCCGGATCGCCTCCTCGAAGAGGAGACCGTTCGGCGACCCGTCCGGGAACCGGCCAATCATCGCCGGGTCGGCCACCGCCCCCCGCCCCAGCGCTCCGCTCGCTTCGAGCGCCAGCGTGTTGAGGAGGGCGGCGTGCCCGCTCGCGTGGTGCAGCACCACCGGACGGTCGGCGACGATCGGATCGACGTCCCGCACGCTCGGCCATCGGTGATCCCCCCACCGCTCCGGGTCCCATCCGCGCCCGACGATCGGCCCCGTCGGGTGCCCGGCGGCCCACGCGGCCAGTCGATCCTTCAGCTCGGCGAGCGAGCGGATCGCCGCGAGGTCGAACCCTTCCCGAACCCGGGTCAGTTCGGCCACGTGTACGTGGGCGTCGACGAGCCCGGGGATGACGAGTCGACCCGCGAGCAATGGACGCTCCGCCCCCGTCGGAGCGAGACGCCGGGCCTCGTCGTGCCCGCCCGCGAACAGGACCCGGCCGTCCTCGACCAGGACCGCCTCGACGTACCGACGGCCGGTGAACACCCGGCCCCCGCTCCAGAGGAACGCCTCGGTCATCGCGCCCTCCCGCCGGCGGCCGAGAGGCCCCCGGTCGTCCGACCCCGGCGCCCTAGACGTCGAGGTAGCGGTAGAACTCGTACGGGTGGGGCCGCAGGTTGAGCTCGAGCTGCTCCTCCCGCTTCAGCTCGACGTAGGTGTCGAGCAGGGAGTCCGCGAACGCCGGCTTGAGGAATCCCCGGTCGGATTGGAGGCAGTCGAGCGATTCGCCGAGCGACCCCGGGAGCTCGCGTATGCCGAACTGCTTCCGCTTCGCCGGCGAGAGCTTGTAGATGTTCTCGTCCACCGGGGCGGGCGGCTCGATCTTCCGCCGGATCCCGTCGAGGCCGGCGAGGGCGAGCGCCGCCTCGGTGAGGTAGATGTTCGCCGACGAGTCCGGCGTCCGGTACTCGATCCGCTTCGCGGCCGCCCGGCCGCGGTGGTAGAACGGGATGCGGACGTTCGCCGACCGGTTCGCCTTGCTCCAGGCGATGAAGACCGGCGCCTCGTAGCCGGGGACGAGGCGTCGGTAGGAGTTGGTGATCGGGTTCGTGATCGCGCAGAGCGCGCGCGCGTGCTCGAGAAGGCCCCCGATGTAGTACCGGCACGTCTGGCTGACCTCGCCGTACTTGTCGTCGGGATCGTAGAAGGCGTTCTTCCCCTTCGTCCAGAGCGACTGGTTGGTGTGCATGCCGATGCCGTTGTCGCCGTAGATCGGCTTCGGCATCAGGCAGCCGACCTTGCCGTGCCGGCGGGCGACGTTCTTGATCACGTACCGGACGTCCTGGACGTGGTCCGCCATCGGGACCAGCTCGTCGAACCGCACGTTCAGCTCCGACTGGCTCGCGGTCGCGACCTCGTGGTGGTGCGCGTCCATGACGATGTGGAAGTCGTCGGCCAGGATGTTGCACATCTCCGCCCGCAACGCGTGGAGCGAGTCGGTCGGGGGAGTGCGGTGGTATCCCTCCTTGAACCGGATCGTCGGTTGGGCGCTCGCCGGGTCCCACGGCGCCTCGGTCTGGCCGATCCGATAGCCCGCGCCGGCCCACGCGTCGCGGACCCCCGCGAACGACGGGACGAGCTCGACGCGGTCGAACACGAAGAACTCGATCTCGGGCCCCCAGTACGACGTGTCGAACCCGGCGTCCGCGAGGATCTTCTCGGTCTTCCGGGCGACGCCGCGGGGGTCGTGGTCGTACGGTTCGCTCGACCCGCCGAGCCGGACGTCGCAGACGAACCGGACCGTGCGACCGACCTCGGGGCTCCACGGGATGTTCGCCATCGTCCGGGGATCCGGAACGAGGAGCATGTCCGACTCGAAGATCTCGCGGAAACCGCGCACGGACGATCCGTCGAGCTTGGGGACCCCGGAGCGGAACATCTCCGCGTCGAGGGCGTGGCGCGGCATGTCGAGCTGGTTCAGCCCGCCGAAGACGTCCGTGTAGAACAACTGCACCCAGCGCACCTTGTCGTTCGCCAGGCGTTCGACCACCGCTTCGCCGCTCGCCGGGTCCTTCCCCCGCTGCCCCGCCACGATCGCACCCGGCCGTCCCGACCGTTTCCCGCTACATCAACCCTCACTCGTTTTTTTTGGACGAACGTCCAGTCTTGGCACGACAGGCTTTAATTTCGGGTGTACCCATGAAGAAGCATGCGGCGAACGTCCATCCTCGACGGCCTCGACCGGTCGATCCTCGAGGAGCTGAACGTCGACGCGCGCCGCAGCCACCGGGAGATCGGGCATCGCCTCAAGGTCTCCCCGACGACCGTCAGCGCCCGCATCGCGCGGCTCGAGGAGCAGGGCGTGATCCGGGGGTACATTCCGCTCCTCGACGACGAGCAGCTCGGCTGGGACCTCTGGGCCGCGGTCGGGATACGGATCTCGAAGGGGCGGCTGCGCGAGGTCGAGGAGCACCTGGCCAAGGACCCGCGGGTCTACGCGATCTACGACGTCACCGGCGACGACGACGCGCTCCTGGTCGGGCGGTTCCGCGACCGCCGCGACCTCGACCGGTTCGTGAAGCACGCGCTCCAGGACCCGCACGTGGAGCGGTCGAACACCCGGGTCGTGCTCAACCGGGTCAAGGAGGACCGGCGCGTGCCGGTCGTCCTGCGCGGGCTGGAGCGCCCCGAGGCCGAGTGAGACCGGCCGACCCCGGATTCCCCAACCGCTAAGAACCTCGACCGGGTCGCGTGCGGTCGGAGGCGACGCATGGACTGGGGGATGCGCAACCGCATGGCCCGGATGTTCCCGGGCGGGACGGACGGCAACACGGTCATGCTCGCGGTCGACCACGGCTATTTCATGGGACCGACGCGCCACCTCGAGGACGCGCGCGCGACCATCGCCCCGCTCCTCCCGTACGCCGACGCGATCGCCCTCACCCGAGGGATCCTGCGCACCTCGGTCCCCCCGTCGTCCACGACGCCCGTGGTCCTTCGGGTCTCGGGCGGCGCGACCGTCCTCAAGGAGGATCTCTCCCACGAGACGATCACGACCGCGATGCGCGACGCCGCCCGCCTCAACGTGAGCGCCGTCGCGCTCAGTGTCTTCGTGGGCGCCCCCCACGAGCACGAGTCGCTCGTGAACCTGGCGAAGCTCGTGGACGAGGGCGAGGAGGCCGGCATCCCGGTGCTTGCGATCACCGCGGTGGGCAAAGAGCTCGAGAAGCGCGACGCGCGCTACCTCGCTCTCGCCTGCCGCGTGTCGGCGGAACTGGGCGCTCACATGGTGAAGACGTACTACTGCGACGGGTTCGAGAAGGTCGTCGAGGGATGCCCCGTGCCGCTCGTGGTCGCCGGGGGCCCGAAGCTGGACAGCGACCGCGCCGCGCTCGAGCTCGCGCACGGCGCCATCGCGAAGGGGGCCCATGGCATCGACATGGGTCGGAATATCTGGCAGTCCGCGCACCCCGTCCCGATGCTCAAGGCGCTCCGGGCGATCGTCCACGACAAGGCGACGGTGCCGGAGGCGATGGACATCCTCGACGGCGCCAAGGCGAGGACGGCCGCGCAGACCGCCGCGCGCGCGTAGACCGCCCCGTAACAACGGTCATAAGGCCCCCGCCGGTCGCCCGCGCGCGCGGGGATCGCCCAGCTTGGTCAAAGGCGCCAGATTCAGGGTCTGGTCCCGTAGGGGTTCGTGGGTTCAAATCCCTCTCCCCGCACCGACGTAGTAGGTGGAACTATCGCTCAGTGTGCGACCCAGTACCTCGCCTCGCCGACGGGCGAGCCCACCCGGTGGCGTCCTCCACACCGGACGGCCCCGGCTTTCGGTAGCCTCGTTTCACCCGCCCCTTCGCGTTGCCCCGTCGGTGACACCGGTCGGACGTACCCTCGTTCTCTCTTCCGATGCGGTGCCGCCCTCCGAGGGCGCGCCCCCCCCCGACCAGCATTGCCTTCGACGGCTTCAACGGCTACCTCTACGTCGCCAGCTACTTCGGCGGCAACGTCTCCGTCGTCAACGCGGCGACGAACACGGTAGTCGTCCCCTCCATCCCGGTACAGAGGGATCCTTGGTGGCTCGCTTTCGACAGCGCGAACGGCTTCGTCTTCGTCACCAACGCGGACTCGAACAACGTGACGGTGATCGCCGTCGCGTACGGGCACGGTGCGCCGTCGTCCTCCGGCGCGCCGTCAACGTTCCTCGGACTGGCCCCCGACGTAGGGTACGCTTTGCTGGCAGCGCTGATCGCATGGGGTGTTGCAGCGACGGTCGCCACGATCGTGTTTTCGCAGCGGAAGCAAAAGCCCCCCACCGGCGCGGGCCCGGCCACGGGCGCCCCGACCCCGTCCCCCGCTCCCCCGTCGCCTCCCCCGCCCGGCGCACCCTGAAGCGCCGAGCGACCCAGGCGGTTCAACAACGGCGCGGGTTCGCCGAACGGCCGACCGGCCCGGTTGAGAGGGGCGGCGTGGGCACGACCGACCGTCCGCACGGATCTTCGCCACGCGGTCGGGACGCTCGGCGGGACGGGGGGATGGTCCGGATTATCCCTCGACCGCCGACGGGACTTCGGTGCGGCTCGGGCGCGGCGGTATCGGCGAGGGCGGGAGCCAGCCTTCTCCGACCTACAGGGAGAAGGCGAGGCAGACGACGAGGACCGCGAGGGTGAGCGCGGCGAGCGGAACGCCGTGACGGACGAACTCGGCAAGACGAATCCGGACCCCCAATCGCTCGGCGCTGTCGACGAGGATCAGGTTGCTCGCCGCCCCGAGGAAGGTGACGTTGCCGGCGAGCGTGCTGCCGGCGGCCAGGGCCATCCAGACGACCGGTGTTTCTCCGCCGTACCCGAGGCCGCGGAGGACAGGGATCTGGAGCGCCACCCACGGAACGTTGCTCACGACCTGACTCCCTCCAACCGACGTGCCGACCACGGCGAGGAGGGCGGTGACCGGGTGTCCCGGGCCGGGGACGGGGAACACGGCGTCGACCGACGCGATGACGCCCCCCGCGACCGCACCCGCCACGACCACGAACAGACCCGAGAAGAGGAGAAGGATCGACCAGTTGACGCGCTGCACGGTCCGCGCCCGGTCGGAGCTCAGCAGCAGGAGCAGGACGGCGCCCGCCAGCGACATCTCCCACACCGGGACCTGGGGGCCGTGAGTCAGCGCCGACGTGACGTCGACCGTTACGAGCACCACCATCGTGCCGGGAAATATCGCGAGGACCGGGTGGCTCCGGAGCCGCGCCGCCCAACCGTGCTCCGGAAGGAGAGGGACCCCGCCGTCGGACCGACCCTCGGGAGCGCCGGGGGAACGGAAGTTTGCCCCGTACGCCCAGCGCAGATACCACCCGCCGAGGAGTAGGTTGATCGCGGTCGGGAGGGCGAGATACCGAAAGAACGTCGTGACGGGCGACGCGACACCGCTCGCCACCGCGACCAGCAGGTTCTGCGGGTTCCCGAACGGGGTGAGCGTGCTCCCGACCGTGACCGAGAAGGCCAGGATGAGGAGCAGGGGCTTCGGATCGACGCGCAGCCTCGACGCGACGCCGATCAGGAGCGGCACTCCGATCACCACGAGCGCGTCGTTCACCATCACCGCCGAGAAGAGCCCAATCCCTACGAAGAGGTCGAAGGGGAGGTTGTACGACCGATGGGGCCGGCCCAAGAGCCACCGCGCCGCGTGGTCGATCGCGCCCGCGTTCTCGAGGGCCACGGCAAAGAGAAAGAGCGAGAACAGGAAGAGCAGTGTCGGCGCGGCGCTCGCGAGGGCCGATTGCGCACCGGCGATCGAGAGGACCCCCAACGCGACGGTCGAGAAACCCCCGGCCACCAGGATCGCCCAGAGCGGGGGACCCCGATGGGTCATCTGCCGGGCCACGACCGAACCGAAGACGACGGCGAGGAGGATCGCGGCGACGTCGTTCGTGGCGGTGACCCCGGCGCGGGGGCAACGCCGTGAGCTACTAAGGACCGGGGGAGCGCACGCCGAGCCGCGGCTCCCCGAGGCCCCGGGTCCCCTCGGGAGGTCTCCTCCGCCCCGCCTTCGGCGGACTATCGGAGAACGGACGGCACGACCCGGCGTCCAAGGCTAAAAAAAAAAGCCCGGCCGGATCCGTCGTTACGGGCGGTAGGTGGGACCGCCTCGTGGATCCGGCCGGCCGGGGGGGCAAGGTAAGGAGGGAAGGCGGAACGAGCCGCGTCCGCTCGGGGGCTCGAAGCTGACCGTCTCACCCCACCTTCCGCTCGGTAGTGTACAGGGGGCGGGGGGGCTTAATCGGTAGGCGACCGACCGTATACTTGACCCACCGGTTGGATACCCGGACGGAGAGTGACTACCACGTATCACCGAAGTAACCGCTCGGTCAGGCCGGAGCAGCCTCCCGCGTGGCGGCCGACGGAGCAGACCGGCGCCTCGCGGCCGCTCGGGCTCCGGCGGCCGGACGCGCGCTCGCCCAAGGTAAATAGCGGATTGCGGTCGCGCGCGCCGAT
>JASHSP010000018.1 GCA_030038655.1 Thermoplasmata archaeon
GGATCTCCCCGCGCTTCGGCGCCGGCGTATCGCGCCAGGCCGGGAACGCCTTCGCCGCCGCGCCGACGGCCCGGGCCGCGTCCTCGGCGGTCCCGGCGACGAACGACCCGACCGTCTCGCGGGTCGCCGGGTTCTTGGTCTCGAACCGCTTCGCCTTCGGAGGCGTCGTCCAGTGTCCGTCAATGAACAGTCCGTACTCTGCTTCCATGGAACCCCTCGAGAGGACCCCGACGGCCCGAACCTCCCGCGAGGGTACATAGGGGTTTGCCGGCGCCCGGCGCGGCCGCCGGGCCCGGGGCACAAAGACTTTCGAGGGTGCGACCTAGGCCGGGAGCCGTGATCGACCTCGAACTCCTCCGGAAGGAACCCGCCCGGGTGGAGGAGAACCTCGGGCGGAGACGGAACCCCGAGTACCTTCGGCTGCTCTCGGAGGCGCGGGAGAAGGACGCGGCCTGGCGGGCGTGCCTGCTCGAGGCGGACGGGTTGCGCCGCAAGCGCAACGAGCTCGGCCGCGCAATCGCCGGGGCGCGCACCCGAGGGGACCCGTCCGAGACCCTGGACGCCGAGGCGAAGAGCATCCCGCAGTCGATGAAGGAGGTGGAAGCTCGCGAGGCGCAGCTTCTCGCCGCGCGCGACGCGCTGCTCCTCCGCATCCCCAACCTGCTGGACGATTCCGTGCCGTTCGGCAAGGACGACTCGGAGAACGTGGTCGTGGCCACGTGGGGCGAGGCGGTGGCCGGGGCTCCGGGACTCAAGCCGCACGGGGAGATTCTCGAGGCGCTCGGGATGGCGGAGTTCGACCGGGCCCACCGGTCGAGCGGCTCCGGCTTTTACTACCTCAAGGGGCCGATCGTGCTGGTCGACTTCGCCCTCCAGCGGTTCGCGCTGGACCTCCTGATCGAGCGGGGGTTCACCCCCGTCGTCCCGCCGTACATGCTGCGGAGGGCCCCCTACGAGGGGGTCACCGACCTCGCGGATTTCGAGAACGTGATGTACAAGGTCGAAGGGGAGGACCTCTACCTGATCGCGACCAGCGAGCACCCGTTGGCGGCGCTCTACCGCGGGGAGATCCTCGACGAGGACCGACTGCCGATTCGGCTCGCCGGCGTCAGCACCAACTTCCGCAAGGAGATCGGCGGGCACGGAGTCGACCAGAAGGGCGTGTTCCGGGTCCACCAGTTCCAGAAGGTCGAACAGTTCGTCTTCTGCCGGCCGGAGCAGTCCGCGGCGTTCCACGAGGAGCTCCGCACGAACGCGGAGGAGGTGTTCCGGCGCCTGAAGGTCCCGTACCGCGTCGTGAACGTGTGCACCGGGGACGTCGGAACCGTCGCGGCGAAGAAGTACGACATCGAGGCGTGGTTCCCGCGCCAGAAAGCCTATCGCGAGGTCGTGAGCTGCTCCAACTGCACCGATTACCAGTCGCGCCGCCTGGGGATTCGCATGGGCAAGGCGGGCCGCACCGGAAAGGTCGTCCCTCACACGTTGAACTCCACTGCGGTCGCGACCTCCCGCGCGCTCGCGGTGATCCTCGAGCAGTACCAGAGGCCGGACGGCTCCGTCCAACTCCCCGAGGTCCTCCGCCCGTACCTCGGAGGACTCCGGGAGCTCACCCCGGTCGCCGCGTCGTAGCGCCCGGGGCGGCTCTCGGCGGAGGGGCCGGGTCGACGGACCGTCCGTCCCGGGCCGAAACCGTCGGACCGGGCCAAAGGGCCTATGCGGCGGCGGGCCGTCCCGGTTCTCGGGAAACGCGCGGTGAGCCGGCAACAGGTCCTCGATGATTTCTCGAGCGAGGGACCTGTCGCGCCGTTCCCGTCCCGGCCCCGCGGTCGGGCGCACCCTCCCGGGCTGCCCGGCATTTGGGGCATCACGGAAGGGATGATCGTCCATCCCTACCTCCGGGCGGGGACGATTCGAGCGCTCCCGTTCCAGGTCGACCTGGCCCGGATCGGGCTGACCGAGGACCTTCTGGTGGTCCTCCCGACGGGTCTCGGCAAGACGGTCATCGCCGCCCTGATCGCCGCCGAGGTCTTGCGGCGGGGTCCGGGGAAGGTCCTCGTGCTGGCGCCGACGCGCCCGCTCGTCCAGCAGCACGCCGACTCGTTCGCGCGATGGCTCGAGCCGTTGCGCTTCGCCCGGTTCACCGGCACGGTCAAGCGCCCCGTGCGCGAGGGGGGGTGGACCGACGCGGACATCGTCTTCGCGACGCCCGAGATCGTCGAAAACGACCTTGCCGCGGAGCGGTACACCCTCGCGGACGTCGCCCTCGTCGTCTTCGACGAAGCGCACCACGCCGTCGGGCGGTACGTCTATGTTCCGATCGCCCGCCGCTACCGGGAAGGGCGGCCCGGGGACGGGCGCGTCCTGGGCCTCACCGCCTCGCCGGGGGGAAAGATAGAGCACATCGAGGAGGTCGTCGGCGCGCTCGGGGTGACGCGGGTCGAGGCCCGGTCGCGGGAGGACCCGGGGGTCGCGGAGTACGTTCAGCCGATCGACGTGGAGTACGTCTGGGTCGATCTCTCCGCCACCGCGGACCGGATCCGGACCGGACTCGAGGCGGCGGCCCACGCCGAGGCCCGCAAGCTCCAGAAGATGGGCTACCTGCGGAAGAAGCCGATCCGCTCGCTCTCCGTCAAGGACCTGATCGCGCTCCGCGCGGAGATCTTCGCCCGCCCCGGACCGATGGTGCGGCGGTTCGGCCCGCTGTTCCATCAGCTCGTCCTCCTTCACCTGCACCACGCCCAGGAGCGGCTCGAGACCCAGGGTCTCGAGCCGTTCGTTCAGTACGTGGAGCGGGTGGAGGCGAAGCCGAAGAAGAGCCGGGGCGATGCGGCGTTCCTGAAGCTTCCCGAGGTGGTGGAGGGGCGGAGGGTCGCGGCCGAGTCGGCCGAGAAGACTCTCGAGAGGTCGCACCCGAAGCTCGACGCGCTGGTCGGGGTCGTCCGCGAGACCCTGGGCTCGGTCGCGGGTCGGCCGGCCCGTGTCCTCGTCTTCGCCCAGTACCGCGACACGATCCCGACCATCCAGACGGTCCTGGAGGCCGAGGGCTGGACGGTCGGCCGGTTCGTCGGGCAGGCGACCCGCGACAGGGACGACCCGGGGATGAGCCAGAAGGAACAGGCCCGGGTCCTCGAGGGGTTCCGCGCCGGCCGGTTTCCGGTCCTCGTGGCGAGCAGCGTCGCGGAGGAGGGCCTGGACGTTCCCGACGTCGACCGGGTGGTCTTCTTCGAGTCGGTCCCGAGCGAGATACGGGCGATCCAGCGCCGCGGGCGCACCGGGCGCAGTTCGTTGGGCAAGGTGACGGTCCTGCTGACCCGCGCGACCCGGGACGTGCGCTACCAGGTCGCCGAGGCCCGCCGGGAGAAGGCGATGCACCGCATCGTCCGACGACTTTCGTCCGAGGCCCGGGCCGCTCCGTCCTCCCGGACGACCCCGGAAAAGGGGGCCCCGGGCGCGGGGAGCGCCCCGAGCGGGTCGGGTCTATAATGGTTCGGGCGGAAGGGGAACGGCCCATGTCCGTGAACGAGGCTAAATAGCGAACCCCGGGTCCAACGCCCCAGCACGCCATGGGCCCCCTGGAGGCACTCCAGCAGAACCTAGGACTGGCGACCTTGACCGTTCTGACGATCGGTCTCTGCGCCTACTTGGTCTTCTCGATGGTCCACCCCGAGTGGTTCTGAGGCCGACCGGAGTTCGTGTTCGACCCGAGCTCGCTCTGGGACGTCATCGTCCTGATCGGAATCGTCGCGGCCATCGCCCCGTGGTTCGGGGGCTACCTCGGCCGGATCTACATGGACCGGCCGATGCCCGGCGACTCGATCCTGGGGCCGATCGAGGCGGGGATCTACCGGCTCCTCGGCACCTCCCCCCGCAAGTCGATGACGGCGGCGGAGTACTTCGTCGCCCTCCTCGTCGTGAACGGCATGACCTGGGGGTTCCTCTACATCTGGTTCGTCTTCCAGCCGTCCCTTCCGCTGGACGCCACGGGAGCTCCCGCGATGTCGTGGACGCTGGCGTTCCACTCCGCGTCCAGCTTCACGACGAACACGGACTTCACGCACTTCACGAACGAGTCGCAGCTCAGCCTGGGGTCGCTCGTGATCGCGTGGCCGCTGGCGCTCTTCGTGTCGGCCTCGACCGGCCTCGCGGTGATGGCCGCGATGATCCGCGGCTTCGTCCGCCGCGACGGGACGCTGGGCAACTTCTACGTCGACATGGTCCGTACGATCTCCCGGCTCCTCCTCCCGCTCGCGATCGTCTTCGCGGTGATCCTCGTTCTCCTGGGGGTCCCCCAGACGTTCACCAACACGGTGACCGCCTACCCGCTCACCGGCGGCACGCAGACGATCTACCTCGGACCGGTCGCCTCGTTCACGTCGATCTCGCTCCTCGGCACCAACGGCGGCGGGTTCTACTCGGCGAACGCTGCGTCGCCGCTCGCGAACCCGTCGGCGCTCTCCAACCTGTTCGAGACCTTCGTCATGATGCTCCTGGGGTTCTCGGCCCCGTTTGCCTTCGGGAAGATAGTCCGCCGACGGGGCGAGGCATGGCCCTACGCCGGCACGATCTACATCGTCTTCGGGATCGCGCTGGGACTGTTCATCGCCTACCAGTTCGCCACGAACCCCGCCCTCGCTTCGATCCCGGGCCTGGGTCCCCAGCTCGGCGGCTATCCGGTCGGCCAGGAAACGCGGTTCAGCCTCCCGGAGGGGTCGCTGTTCCAGGTCGTGAGCGTGTACTCCAACGTCGGGGCGAACAACATGCAGATCGGGGCCCTGCAGCCGGTCTCCCAGCTGGTGCTGCTGTTCGGCATGTTCACGCAGAGCACGCCGGGGGGCGAGGGCACCGGGTTCGCGATGCTGCTCCTGTTCGCCGTCCTCGGGATCTTCGTCGGGGGCCTGATGGTGGGTCGGACCCCCGAGTATCTGGGCAAGAAGGTCAAGACGGGGCAGGTCCGCTGGGCGGCGCTCGCCCTCCTCAGCCATCCGGCCGCGATCCTCGTGCCGTTCGTCGTGGCGGTCGTGGGCGGCTTCGTCACCGTCTCCTCCGGCTCCCTCCCCGCCACCGCCCACACCTTCACGTCGGTCCTCTACGAGTTCACGTCGGAGTCCGCGAACAACGGGAGCGCCCTGACGGCCGGCGGCTCCAGTACGTTCAACGACTCGACGCCGTTCTTCAACCTCGCCGGAGCGGCCGTGATGCTGTTCGGCCGGTTCGTGCCGATCTATGCGATGTTGAAGGTCGGCGGGATGTTCTCCCAGCAGGAGACGCTGCCGCCGGGCCAGGGAACGCTGCGGACCGCGAGCGTCACGTTCACGGTCTACATCACGCTCTTCCTCGTCATCGTCACGGTCCTGCTGTTCCTGCCGGTCATCGCGATGGGGCCGCTGTCCCAGATCGTAGGAGGGGGCTAGGATGGCCGATACCGGTGCCCACGTGCCGGTCCGACGCGTCGGACACACGTCGGCGATCCGGGTCCTGAGCGACTCGTTCAGGATGTTCGACCCGCGGGTGCAGGTCCGCTACCCCGTGATGTTCTGCGTCTACGTGCTGTTCCTGTTCCTCGTCGTTCTGACGCTCTACCCGCGCGCGTTCCCCGACATCGCGCGGACCTACGACGCCGGTTACTACCTCTGGGTGACGATCATCCTGTTCCTCACGCTCTGGTTCGCGAACATATCGACCGCGATCGCGGAGGCGCAGGGACGCGCTCGGGCCGACTCCCTGCGCGAGATCCGCAGCGGCGTCCGCGCGCGCCAGGTGCTCCCGGACGGCACCGTCCGGTGGATCCCCTCGGACGTCCTTCACATCGGCGACACGATCCAGATCCGCGCGGGCGAGCCGGTACCGATGGACGGGGACGTCATCGCCGGCGCGGTGCTGATCGACGAGTCGATGATGACAGGCGAGTCGGCGGCCGTCACCCGGGAGAGCGGGGGCGACCAGACGAGCGTCCTGGGGGGGACCATGGTGCTCCAGGGGTCGGCGCGGGTCCGCGTGACGGCCGTGAGCGGCGGCTCGTTCCTCGACCGGTTGATCCGCCTCGTAGAAGGAGTCGGCCGGGAGCCGAGCCCGAACGAGCTCGCCTTGATCGTTCTGCTGTCGGCGCTGACAATCTCGCTGTTCGTGATCGTCGTGACGTTCCTCTATCTCGCCAATTTCACCGACATCATCGTCATCAGCCTCGCGACGATCGTCGCGCTGTTCGTCTGCCTGATGCCCACGACTATCGGGGCGCTGCTGCCCGCGATCGGGATTTCCGGGATCAACCGCACCGCCAAGGCGAACATCATCGCCAAGTCCGGCAAGGCGGTCGAGGCCGCCGGGGACCTCGACGTCCTCATCCTCGACAAGACCGGCACGATCACGGTCGGGAATCGCCTGGCCGTGAAGTTCATTCCCGGGCCCGGCGTCTCGGACGCGGAGCTCCTCGAGGTCGCCCTCCTCTCGTCCAGCCTCGACGACACGCCGGAGGGGCGCTCGATCGTCCGGCTCGCGGCCCACCGCAACGCGACCACGCGCCGACTCGAGAAGGACAAGTTCAAGGTTCTTCCGTTCACCGCCGAGCGCAAGATGAGCGGGATCATCCTGCCCGACGGCTCCGAGGTGTTCAAGGGGTCGATCCAGGCGATGGAGGCCTACGGGGCGATCCTACCCGCCGCGCTGCGGAACGAGGCGGCGGCCGCGTCCAAGGAGGGCATGACCCCGCTCGTCATCTCGCTCCAGAAGAAGCCGCTCGGGCTCGTCCTCCTGAAGGACGTCGTGAAACCGGGGATCCGCGACCGCCTTCGTGAGCTGAAAACGATGGGCATTCGCACCATCATGTGCACGGGGGACAACCGGCTCACGGCCGCCGCGATCGCGCACGAGAGCGGGGTCGACGAGTTCGTCGCCGAGGCGAAGCCCGAAACCAAGCTCCTGCTGGTCGACCGGGAGAAGTCTCAGGGGCGGCTGGTCGCGATGAGCGGGGACGGTACGAACGACGCGCCCGCGCTGGCGCGGGCCGACGTCGGGCTCGCGATGAACAGCGGCACGGGGGCCGCGAAGGAGGCCGGCAACATGGTCGACCTCGACAACGACCCGACGAAGCTCATCGAGCTCGTTTCGATCGGAAAGCAGCTGCTCATCACGCGGGGCGCTCTCACCACGTTCTCCATCACGAACGACGTCGCGAAGTACTTCGCGATCATCCCTGCGATCTTCATCGCGTCGGGCGCCGGCGCCCTACCCGGCGTGTCGATCATGAACGTCCTCGGCCTGACCAACCCGCAGTACGCCGTCCTCGCCGCGCTCCTGTTCAACGGGCTGATCATCCCGTGCCTCATCCCCCTCGCGTTGATCGGGGTCCCGTTCCGGCCCCGCAGCGCGATCGACCTCCTGCGGCGCAACCTGCTGTACTACGGGTTCGGAGGTCTCGTGAGCGCGTTCGTCGGGATCAAGCTCTGCTACCTGTTCATCGTGTGGCTGGCGGCGGCGCCGGCGGTCGTCGGCCTCGGTGCCGGCGTCGGCCACTACTTGCCGATTGGGGGCCTGTGAGCGGCAGCCCGCGCCCGGCCCCGGTCGAGGCGACTCTTACGGTCGGGCCGGCCCCGTCCCCCGCCCCGCCCCTGGTCCGGCCCCCCCGGGCCCATTCGCTCGCGGGCCACGTCCGGGTCGCCGCGGCGTTCATCGTACTGATGGTCCTCGTCTCCGGGGTCGCCTACCCGGCGCTGGTCACCGCCATCGCCGACGTCATCGATCCGGGCTCGGCCGGGGGCTCGCTCATCAAGTACCCGAACGGAACGGTGGAGGGTTCGGAGTACCTGGCCCAGAACATGAGCGCGGGGAAGCTGGGACCCGAGCTCTTCTGGGCCCGTCCGTCGCTGACCGACTACAACACAACGCTGGGGGCGGACTCGCCGCCCGGCCCGACCGACCCCGCGCTCCAGGCACTGCTCAACGAAACGATCGCCTACATGAAACTCTACGGGAACTTCACCGTGAACGCGACGTTGCCGTTCTGGTGGGTCGCCCCGTCGGCCTCGTCGGTCGACCCGGACCTCGTGCCCGAAGCGGTCCTCGTCCAGGTCCCGCGGGTGGCGATGAATAACAATCTAACCATCGGGTTCGTACAGGACTTCGTGAACGCGCGCATCGTCCAACCCATCCTGCCGGACGTCGGGGTGGCGTACGTGAACGTCCTCGAACTCGACATCGCCCTCCTGGAGTACACCGGTAATCCGGCCTGGTGATTCGTGTACAAGCGGATCCTCGTCCCCGTTCAGGTCCCGTCCGAGGTCGAGCCGCTGGTCCGGTTCGCCGCGACGTTGCTCGAGACGGACGGCGAGATCCGGATGCTGCACGTCATTCCGACCACGACGCTCCCCCAGGTCGCGCGGGAGTGGCGCGCCTCCGTGCACATGGTCGTTCCGGCCCACGAGGCCGGGGCCGCCCTCGACGTCCGGGTCGACCCCGAGGTGCGGGCGGCGACAGACGTCCCGGGGGAGATCCTCGACAGCGCGGAGACCCACGACGTGGATGCGATCCTCCTGACGTTGCGGGGGGACCGTCGCAGCCGCAACCCGTTCGTCGGCCACACCGCCACGGGGGTACTGCACCACGCTCGGGCGGCCGTTCTGGTGCTGAACCGGCTGGCCCTCGCGGCCGACCGTATCCCGCGGATCCTGGTCCCGACCTTTCTCCAGGAACCGCCGGCGGCCCGGATGCGACTGGCCGAGGACATCGCGCTCCGCAACGAAGGCGCGCCCGTGATCCTGATGAACCTGGGCGCGCGGGCCGCCGGTCCCCGCGCCGGCTCGGGCGAGGAGCAAAGCCCTCGGGGCGTTTCGATCGCCCACCGGCGATCGGTCTTTCCCGCGTCCATTCTCGGCGGACGCCGTCACCTGCCCGAGCTGATCCTGCATGCGGCCGCCCAGGAACGGTACGGCCTCCTCCTGGTGGGGGACGAAGCGGACCGGCCCGTGGGCCCCCTCCTCACCCGTCGCTTCCTCGAGGAGCTGTTCCGGGCCGCGCCGTGCCCGGTCCTCGCCGTTCGCGACCCCCAGTAGGGCGGCCCGTGGGCGAGCTCTGGTTCGTCGGCCTCGGCCTGGACGACGAGCTCGGCCTGTCCCGCCGGGCGCTCGAGGTGCTCGCCTCGAGCGAGGTCCTCGCGGAGGAGTACACGGCGGTCGCCCCCGCCGGCACGGTCGAGCGTCTCGCGCGGTCGATCGGCCGCCCGATCCGCACGCTGGACCGCGCCCTCCTCGAATCCGAGGCGCCGGTCCTGGAGGCGCTCGCCCGCGTGCCGCGCGTGGCCCTCCTCGTGGTCGGCGACCCGTTCGTCGCGACCACCCACGTGGCGCTACGGCTCGCCGCCGAGCGCGCGGGCCACTCTTGGCGGTACCTGCCGAACGCCAGCATCCTAACGGCCGCCGCCGGGTTCCTCGGCCTGATGCACTACCGGTTCGGCCGGACGGTCTCGCTGCCCCTCCCCGCCCCGGGGTTCGCCCCCCGTTCCCCCCTCGACCACATCGCCGAGAACCGCGCCCGGGGGCTCCACACGCTCCTCCTGCTGGACCTCCGCCCGCGCGACGCCCGGTTCCTCACGGCGGGGGAGGCGCTCACCATCCTCCGCGACCGGGACCCGGACGCCCGGGCGCTGCGCGACTCGGACCCGGTCGCGGTCGCCGCCCGGGTCGGACGAAGCGACGCGGCCGGCTTCTTCGGACCGTTCGGTACGATGCGGGGACGGGACTTTGGCCCCCCGCTCCACACCATCGTGGTGCCCGCCCCCGAGCTCCACTTCGAGGAGGCTGCGGCGCTCGAGCGGATCCGGTGCGACTAACCCGTCGAGCTGGGGGAGCGCGCGGCCGTCTCCGCCACGGGCTGGACCGCCTCCGCGAACTGGCGGATGCGGAACGGGCGAAGGAGAACCACGTCGGGCCCGCTGCCCGCCGGAGGGACCGGCGGAGGTCGCGAGGCGGGGGCGACCAGGATGATCCGGAGCCGGGGGAACGCCGCTCGTGCCTCCGCGACGAGCGACGTGGAGCTTCCTTCGGCGAGGTTCACGTCGGTGACGAGGAGGGACGGGCGATGGTCCCGGAGGAGTGCGATCGCCTGGGCCGCTCCTTCGGCCTCGCCGTCAACCCGAAAGTGGTGGAGCCGCAGGAGACCGCGCAGGAGAATCCGGGTCTCCTCGTCGCCGGCGGCCACGACGGCCGTCCGCTCTTGGCCGTCCGCCGTGCTCTGCACCCCGGTATCCCCCCGTGACGGGCTGCGCTCGGCCCACCCGGTAGGTATGGGGCCACCACGCTCTAACTACTTGTCACTAGCCGTTCTCCCCCGAATCGGGGGGGGCGAGGGTACCCCAGTCGGCGACGCCCGCCGCGTGGAGCAGCGCGTCGAGCGCCGCGTGGTACTCGGGCGCCACCGCCCGCAGAACGGCCCGGGCCCGGGCCTCGAGGACCTGGCCGAACTCCTTCTCGGTCGGCGAGAACTGCCATGCATGGGACGCGCCGCGCCCGAGCGCGAGGAGGAATCCGTAGGCGATGCCGCGTTCCTTTCCTTCGCGGGGCAGCAGCTGGACGATCGCCCGCTCGGCACCCGCCTCCCCGTGGGTCCGGAACTGCCTAGCGATTCGGTCGACCCACTCCGCCTCGCGGACGAGGTGGGCGTAGCGGGGCAGGGTCCCGAGGAGCTCCCGGTCTGAGCTCATCCGGGCGGCCCGCTTCAGGATCTCCGCGATGCGGCCGGGGGAGGCGCGGGCTTCTTCGACCCACCGTCGCGCCTCCTCGGAGTCCGAGACGATCGCGCCGACGATTTCCTCGGCGTTGTCGGCCCAGAGGCGCTCCAACGCCCGACTGGCGGCCGGCTCGTCGACCTCGAAGTAGGCGCCGTATCCGTCCAGCACCCGGTGCAACGCCTTGCGCTCGACCGGGCTGGGGTTCAGGGCGTCCAGGAACGCCGCCAGGTCTCCGCCGTAGCAGACCCCTCCGGCGACGAGCGTGGCCCCCGACGCCCTCTCGATCCGGGGTCGGATCTCGGCGAGGTACGCGTCGAGCAGCTGGCCGTCCGCGAGGCGCCCCATGACGTACCGCTTCAGCAGCGCCCGGGCCGGGCCGGGCAGCTGGGCGTGGACGCACTCCGCCCCGCCGTGACACAGGACGTTCAAGCGGGCGTCGACCGGGAACTCCCCCTCGGGGTCGGGCACCGCGGCGCCGTCCGAGAGGCTCGAGAGAAGGTGCCGGTCGTCCTTCGCGCACCGCTGGCAGACGCGGAACGTCTTCTCCGCCCCCCGCCAGCCGACCTCGAGGAGAGGCCGGGGTTCGCCGGCCGCCAGGTGGGGGCAGTCGAACCGACCCCGCCCCGGGGCGTCGGCCATCCGGTACGGGAGGTTCTCGATCCGCTCGGCCACGAACTCGGCCGGGGGACGGGACGACTTCCCCGAGCACCAGAGCGCCTTGCGGGTCGCGAAGAAATGGAACCCCTTCCGGGACCAGTCGATGTACCCGAGCAGGAGCCGCGCGGGATCGTCGGACTGCTGGACCGCAACCTCCGCCTCACGGTCCGCGCGCGACAGCGGGGCGTACGACACCTCGCCGCCCGCGACGGGGAAGGCGACGACCACGGGGGTGGTCGGCTCGAGCGCGAAGTGGAGGAGTCCAGCGTAGGCGCGCGCCATCGGCTCGCCCCACCGCGAGAGCCTCGCGAGTCGGGCGGCGTCGTCCGCGGCTTCCCGGACCGACTCCAGCTCCGTGCGCAGCCGCTCGAACCGTTCGGGAGGGCAGTCGGGAGTCCGCTTCGGGAGGAGGGGATCGACGCTCCCCTTCAGTGCCTTGGCGCGGGCGACCAGGTCCTGCTCGCGGACCCCGGACGCCTTGCGTATCCTGGCCACTAGCTCCCCCGGCGGCGGAGCGGAGGGAGGTACATATTCCGGTCGGGGTCCGCCGGGTCACCGCCGGCAGAGCTCGAGGAAATGCCGGAACATCTCCCGGCCCCCCTCGGTGTGCTCGACCTCGGGGTGGAACTGGACCCCCCAGATCGGCCGGGACGGGTGCGCCATCGCCTCGACCGGGCAGGTCGGGGAGTGCGCCAGGACGGTCCAGTTCGGCGGAGGTTCGACCACCCGGTCGTTGTGGCTCGCCCAGACCTTGAGCTTCGGAGCGAGTCCGGCGAACAGCGGGTGCTCGGGCCGGTCGACGGTCAGCTCCACCGAACCGAACTCGGGGCCCCCCCGGTCGATCCGGCCACCGAAGTGGCGCCCTAGGAACTCGTGCCCGAGGCAGATCGCCAGCACGGGCACCTGGGCCCGGTCGATCCACTCGCCCACGCGGCCGAGCGGGGCGTCGGTCCCCTCGAGGCTGAGCGCGCCGCCCGACAGGACGATCCCGTCGGCGTTCAGCGCCTCGAGAGGCGTGGCGTTGGGCACGATACGGCTCTCCGCCCCCAGGTCGCGGAGGACCCGCCATTCGCGATGGGTCCACTGCCCGCCGTTGTCCACGACGGGAACGATCACGGGGGCTCCGTCGGCGGCCGGGTCGGGTCCGGGGGCGTCGGGGGCCGGCGCTGGGCCCGCTGCATCTCCAGGACCGCCGCGCGGACCTCCCGGAGGTCGGCGCGCATCCGGAGCATCTCCTCCTCGAACGGCGTGAATCCGGATTGGCTGAGCAGGCGCTGCGAGATGTAGATCCCGATGAAGATCGCGCCGACGATGGATACGATCGAAGTGAACACGAGCGAGAAAATGAACGTGAGCGGGTCCGCGAGCGCGGCTTCGACCGGGAGCGTGAAGAAGTGGGTGAGCTCGGCAACCTCGAGGAGAAGGAGCCCGACGATCACGATCACCCAGACGATCGTGACGCCCCGGGCGACCTTCATGGCGGGCTCCGGTCGCCGAAGTCCTGGAGCCCGATCGGTTCCGGCAGCTGGCCGACCGAGAGGCTGCTGGGCGCGAACACCCCCGCGGTCGTCGGCGAGACGGCGATGGAGAGGGTCTCCCCCGAGCCGGTACCCGCGAGGTCGAAGGCGAGGACCCCCGCATAGTAGGCGACCGAGCCCCCGGCCGCGTACTCGACGGTCACGTTGAGGGCGATCGGGTTGCCCGACGAGTTGAGGCCGAGCTCGAGCACGTCGGACTCGTTGGTCCACGTCCAGCTCGACGGGAAGGTCACGCGACCGCCGTTCCACGCGAACCCGGTCGCGATCCCGACCGAGATCGACTGGTAGCGCACAGTCGACCCGACCGCGCGGACGTAGAAGTGGGTGACGTTCGCCCCGGTGACCCGGTCCACGATCAGGTCCGCGGCCGTGAGGAACCCGGGCGACGGCGCGCCGCTCGAAAAGAGGACCGGGGTCAGGACGACCAGGGCGGAGAGGATCACGGCGGTCCCCACGAACGGCCAGGGGAACGCCCCGTACAGCCGGCCGCGGGGGCGCCGCCCGATCGTGCCCGGGAACTCGTTCATGCCGTGTCCGCCTTCCATCCCCGGTACAGCGAGTGGGGGACGCCGAGGTGGTCGAGGACCTTGCCGGCGAGGTAGCTCGTCGCGTCGTCGATCGACTTCGGGTGGAGGTAGTAGGCCGGCGAGGCGACCAGGATGACGACCCCCATCTCGCTCAGGGTCGTCAGATGGCGAAGCAGCGTCGTCGGCATCGGCGTCTCGCGCGGGACCAGGATGAGCCGGCGCTGCTCCTTGAGGTGGACGTGCGCGGCGCGGGTGATGAGGGTATCGGTCAGCCCAAGGGCGATCTTCGCGACGGTGTTGGTCGAGCACGGCACCACGACCATCGCGCGCGTCGGGTGCGAACCGCTCGCGATCGGAGCTCCCAGGTCGTCGTCCGAGTACCGTCGCGCGGCGAAGCGGGCCAGCTGATCCGCGTCCGCTCCGGTCTCCTCCTTCACCACCGCGCGCGCCCCCTCCGAGGTCACGAGGGCGACCGGAACGTTCGCGGTGTGCAGGGCCTGCAGCACGCGGACGGCGATCGGTGCGCCGCTGGCCCCGGTCACGCCGACGACAACGGGAGGTTGTTCCACCACGAAGGGTCCCCGGTGTTAAATCGCTTCAACGACTCGGTCGATAAGACGGTTCGCGCGAGGGGGTACGGTGGGGCATCGGGCGGCGTTGATCGGGGCCGGCCACACCCGCTTCGGCGTGCTCGAGGACGGACCCCGCGCCCTGCTCCGGTCGGCCGTGGAACGGGCGATCGCGAGCGTCGACCGCGGGATCGAGCGGACGTCGATCGGGCAGGGGTACCTCGCCACGCTGGGGTTCGGCGGCTGGCAGATCGGGAACGCCTCCGCCCTCCTGGGGGAGGAGGCCGCGATCCGGGGGCTCCCGACGGCGCGGGTCGAGAACGCCTGCGCCTCGGGCGGGTTCGCGCTC
>JASHSP010000019.1 GCA_030038655.1 Thermoplasmata archaeon
GCGGTGATCAGCGTGAACGCGAGCGCGATCGTGGTGGAGAACCTGGCGACCCTCGGCTGGACCGTCTCCCCGTTCGGATGGGCGATCACGGTGACCAACCTCACCTCCAGCGAGATCACCCTGACGAACGAGATGACCGTCTCTCAGGCCGGCCTTCTCAAGGCGACCTCGGTGGGCCTGACGGTCTGCGGGACCGAGGACTTCATCGTCTCCGCGATCGACCTCGCGGACGGCACGTACACGGCGGACTACAACAAGGAAGTCGTTGGCCAGACCCTCCTCTTCATCGTGACGGTGGTCAACATCGCTGCGTGAGGCGCGGACCCCCGGGCTATCCGCCCAGGGTGACCTTGCCGCGCTTCATCAGCTCCTCGAGGTGCGACTCCGCGATCGACGTCGGGTCGCTCCGCCGGGGCGCCGGTCGGGGACGCTCGTACTCCTTCATGATCCGGCGGGCGTCCTCGCGGCGGACCCGGGCGCGCGCCAGCAGCTCGCGGCCCTCCCGCTCGATCTCGCCGATCTCGCGCGACAGAACATCGACCTGGGTCATGACCTCGGCGCGGGCCCGGCCGGCCGTGCGCATCTCCGCGACCAGCGCTCCGGCCGCCTCGAGCTTGGTCCGGATCTCGACCATCCGCTTGTCCCGCTCGGTTCGGGCGGTCGCCATCGCCGCGACCAGGCGCTCGACCTCGGCCCGGGAGGCGGTGATCGCCTCCTCGGCCTCGTGCCGCTGGCGTTCGTGCTCGAGGGCGATCGCCTTCCGGGACTCGATGTGTTCGAGGTCCTTCGCCTTCTGGCGCAGTTCGGCGATCAGCGCGTTCTCTTCGTCGATCGTGAGCGCGCGGGTCTGCTGGCGAAGCTCCAGCTCGGCCATCGCCTTGCGCAGCTGCTCCGGGTTCTGCCGCTCCGTGCGGTCGAACGTGAGCACGAGTTCGCGGCGACGAACGACCGAGTCCTCGAGTCGCTGGCGCGCCTTCTCGCACTCCTTGCGGAGCTCCGCGAGCAGCTTACCCAGCTGGGCGTACTCGTCGTGGAGCCTCTCAACCTCCGCTTGGGGGGCCTGGCTCCGGTTGTACAACTCCTTCTGCTTGGCGGAGAGGGCACGTACCTGGGTCATCAGCTCGTGCCGTCGGTCGAGGAGCGTGTTCAGCTGCCCCTCGAGCTGGCGGAGCCGGTCCCGCTCCTCCCGGTCCTCCCGCTGCCAGTGCTCGGAGAGGACGGCCCGGGACGCCACGAGCCCTCGAGGTGCGGGAGGTCTCAAAAGACCTTCGAAAGGGGGTGGGGGGGTCCCGGGACCCCCCGTCAACCGTTTATGGGCTCCGAAACGCCCCTGCCCTTGCGGGCCCGGCCCCCGGCGCGTCGCGGACGGGGCCGCGCGAACCGCTGGGCGGTGAACAGCGCCGCAGGAACCGCGGCGTCGATGTTGAAGACCGCGATCGGAGAGCACGATTGGAGCATCGCGTTCAGCGCGGCATGTCCGCCGCCTCCGCGCCCGTACCCGATCGACGTGGGAACGCCGACAACAGGAGCACGGACGAGACCCGCTACGACCGTGGGGAGCGCTCCCTCGCGACCGGCGAAGACGATGTACGACGCCGGCCGGTTGCGTTCCGTCCGGGCCAGGGCCGTCGTCAGCCGATGCAGTCCCGCCACCCCGACATCGTACGCCGTGACCACCCGGATGCCCAGCTCCGTGAGGACCGCCCGGGCCTCCTCGGCGAACCCGACGTCGCTCGTTCCGGCCGCCAGGATGGCTACGGTCCCGTCGGCGTAGCGGCCCCCCAACGGGCCGGCCAGGCGCAGCACCCGGCCTCCGGCCAGGGAAGTCACGCGGGTTCCCGTCGCGCGGAGCCCGAGGAAGTGCCGGCGCTGGGCGGCCGTCGGTCGGGAGACCAGCGCACCCACCCCGCGGGCGTGCAGGCCCTCTAGGATCCCGGCCAGCTGGTCCACGGACTTTCCCTCGCCCAGGATCACCTCGGGGATCCCGGTCCGTCGGGGCCGGTCCCGATCGATGCGCGCGAAGCCCCCGATTGCGATTTCGCGCCCGCGGGCGCGCCGATTCCTCCCCTCGACCGGCGGCCGCACGCTCGAGACGACCCAAGCCGTGATATAGCGGGTGCCGGTGGCACGCCGCCTTCCTTGGAATGCCCGATTTCTCCCTCTCGCCCGAGCACGAGAGCCTCCGGGACATGGCCCGAAAGTTTGCCCGGACGGAGATGGTCCCGCACGCCGCGGAATGCGACCGGGCGGCTCGGTTCCCGGAGGAGATCTACCGCAAGGCCCACGCCCTGGGCCTGATGAACCTCAACGTTCCGGCAGAATGGGGCGGAAGCGGACTCTCGCTCTTCGAGCAGTGCCTGATCGTCGAGGAGCTGGCCTACGCCTGCGGCGGGATGACGACCTCGATCATCGCCAACTGCCTCGCGCTCGAGCCGATCCTCCTCGGCGCCTCGCCCGAGCAGCTGAAGCGGTACCTTCCGTCCTTCTGCGCGGAGTATCACCTGGCCTCGTTCTGCCTGACCGAACCCGGGGGAGGGAGCGACGCGGGGGCGATCCGCACGCGCGCGCGCAAGGACGGCGACGAATACGTCCTGGACGGGGAGAAGTGCTTCATCACCAACGCCCCCCACGCGTCGCTCTACACGGTGTTCGCGACGCTCGACCCGCAGCAGCGCCACCGCGGGATCTCCGCGTTCGTGGTGCCCCGGTCCGCGAAGGGCCTCACCCCCGGCAAGGACGAGGAGAAGATGGGCCATCGCGCCTCCTCGACGAGCACCGTCCGCTTCGAGGGCGTGCGCGTACCGGCCGCCGACCGGTTGGGCGAGGAGGGAGAAGGATTCTCCCTCGCGATGCGAACCCTCGACATGACCCGCACCCCGATCGGCGCCCTCGCCACGGGCATCGCCCAGGCGGCCCTCGACCACGCAGCACGCTACGCCCTGAAGCGCGAGACGTTCGGCAAGCCGATCGCCGAACACCAAGCGATCCAGATCAAGCTCGCCAACATGGCGCAGGCGGTCCACGCGGCCCGGCTCCTGACGTGGTACGCGGCGTGGACGATCGACGGCGGCCAGAAGGGGACGCTCGAGTCGTCGATCGCGAAGTGCTTCGCTTCGGACGCGGCCCTCCACGTCGCCGACGAGGCGATCCAGACCTTCGGCGGATACGGCTACATGAAGGAGTATCCGGTCGAGAAGCTCCTGCGGGATGCGAAGCTCACGCAGATCTACGAGGGGGCGAACGAGATCCAGCGCACCGTTATCGCCCGCGAGCTGCTGCGCGGATACTCCTAGAGGCGGACGGTCGTGGAGATCGTCGTCTGCCTGAAGCCGGTCCCGGACGCGGAGACCCGGCTCCGTCCGCGCGCCGACGGCTCCCGGCTCGACCCGGAAGGGGTGAAGTTCGTCCTCGCCGGGTACGACGAGTCGGCGGTCGAACAGGCCCTCCTGCTGAGGGAGGCGATCGCCGGGTCGAAGGTCCATGCGGTCTCGTTCGGCCCTCCGCGCTGGACCGAGGAAGTCCTGCGCGCCGCGATCGCTCTCGGCTGCGACACCGCGACGGCGGTGGAATCCGCCGGGGAGGAGGCGGGCGACCCGATCGCCGCCGCGGAGGGGCTGCTCGGGGCCGTGGAAGGGATGCCCCACGACCTCGTTCTCCTCGGGAAGCAGGCGGGCGACGACGAGGAAGGCCTGGTGCCGGGAGCGCTGGCGGAAATGCTCGGGATGCCGCACTTTGGCTACGTGGTCGACCTGCACTGGGACGGTGCGGCCCAGCGGCTACGCTTCGGGCGATCGGCCGAAGCCGGGCAGGAGACCTGGGAGTCGCCGCTGCCCTGCGTCATCGGACTCCAGCAGGCGTGGAACGATCCCCGAACCGCCAAGCTGCCGGCGATCCTCAAGTCCCGTCGCGCGCCCATCGCCAAGGTGAGCCCTCCGGCTCCGTCGCCCGAGCGGGCCGCGAGCGTTCCGGAACGGTTCGCCCTGCCTCCGCCTCGGACCGGGGCGAAAATGATCGCGTACCGAACACCGGAGGAGGCCGCACAGCAGCTCGTGCGGATCCTCAAGGAGGAGGCGAAGGTGTTCCCGTGACCCCCAACGTCCTGATCGTGGCCGAGGTCGACTCGGGCCGTCTGTCGCTCCCGACGGTCGAGGCGGCCGGCGTCGCGCGGTCGTTGTCGGGCCCGGACGGGAAAATCGTCGGGATCGCGGGCGGCGCGGGAGCGGCTGGGGCCGCGATCGAGTTCGGAGAGTACGGCATCGAACGGGCGTACGCGATCGACGACCCGCGATTGGACGGTGCTCCCGCGCAAGCCCAGACCGCCTACATCGCCGCGGCGGCCTCGGCCGTCGGGGCCCATCTCGTCCTCCTCGGCGGGTCGACCGCCGGCCGGGATCTGGCGGGGCGAGTCGCTGTCGCCTGGAAGGCGGCGGCCGCGAACGGCGTGACCGAGCTCGCCTGGGCCGGGGAGGCGCTGCGCGTCCAGCGCCCCGTGTTCGGCGGGCGTGCGACGGAGGCGCGCCTCCTGCGGGGTGGCCGCGCCGTCGTCTCGCTCCGCCCGCACGCGTTCCCGGCGGCGGCCGTCGAGAGGACGACCTGCGCGGTCGAGCGGGCGCCCGCGGCGTCCGTCCCGCCGGCCCTGCTGGCGCCCCGACGTACCGGGGTCGAGGCCGTCCCGAAGGGAACGGGCCCGGCGCTCTCGGACGCCCCGATCGTCGTCTCGGGAGGACGCGGGGTCCGTACTCCGGAGAATTTCCGGCTGATCGAGGAACTGGCGGCGTCGCTCGGCGCGGCGGTCGGCGCCTCCCGCGCGGTGACGGACGCGGGCTGGCGGCCGACGTCGCTCCAGGTGGGCCAGACCGGCCGATCCGTATCTCCGCAGCTGTACATCGCGGTGGGCATCTCGGGGGCGATCCAGCACCTGGTCGGCATGATGAGCTCCCGCGTGATCGTGGCGATCAACAACGACGCTACCGCGTCGATCTTCCGGGTCGCCGACTACGGGATCGTCGGCGACCTGTTTGCGATCGTACCGGCGTTGACCGCGGAGATCCATCGCGTCCGGGGGATCTGACCGCCGCGGGCCGTCAGAGGTCGCGGGCCACGGCGATCGCGTCCTTCACGAGCGCCCGCGTCGAAAGTCCGGCGGCCCGTTGTGCGGTGCGCAGGAGCTGTCGGAGGTGGCGCTTGGGGGCCCCGGTGTCCGCCATCATCGCGTGGAACAGTTCGGTGGCGAACTTCGGATAGGCCGTGTAGATCCGTGAGTTCCACTTTACGCGGTCCATCCCGGCGAAGTCCCGGAAGTCGCTCAGGATCCCCGTAGACTCCAGCCGACGATCGTACTCCGCGAGGCGGGCGGCCGAGGCATTCCCCGCGGCCTTGGCCGCGAGCGCGGTTTCCGCGGCCTCGAGGCCGCTGCGGACGGCGTAGTTCATGCCCTGGATCACGATCCCGTTCGAGAACACGAAGCCGGCCGCATCGCCGGCGACCATCCAGCCGTCCCCGTGGAACGCCGCGGGGCGGCTGGCCCACCCCGAACCGATCAGCTTCGCTCCGTACTCGACCAGCGTCGCACCGCGGAGCTTCCGCTGGATCGCGGGGTGCTGCTTGAACCGCTCGACGAGGTCGTGGGCATACACCCCCTTCCCGAACAGCGAGCCGACCTTCACGATCAGCCCCAGCGACAGCGTGTCGCGGTTCGTGTAGAGAAACCCACCCGCCATGACGCCGGGCGGGAAGATCCCGGTCACCCACTCTTCGGCATGACCCTCGCCGGGCTCGAGGTTGAACCGCTCCTCGATCACGGTCGGTTCCAGCCGGTACACCTCCTTCATCCCCAGCTCGGTCGCCTCGCCCGACAGCCGCGCTTCGGGCCGTATCGGGGTGCCGAGCGTGAGCCGGGAATTCGTGCCGTCCGCGACGATCGTGACCGGGGCCGTCATGTTCTCGCCGCCCTGGACAACGCCCTTCACACGGGTCCCTTCCCACAGCAGGGAGTCGACCGGGACGGCCGGTACGACGGTCGCGCCCGCCGACTCCGCCTGCTGGGCGAGCCAGGCGTCGGTCCGGCTCCGCAGGACCGAGTGGGCCACGTACGGTTCCCGCCGCCACCCGCTGCCCTCGTAGTCGAAGGCGACGGAATCCTCCCCCGTGAGGAACCCGAACCGCTTGCGCACGACGTGGCGTTCGACCGGCATCTCGCGGGCCCAGTTCGGCAGGATCCGGTCGAGGTCGCGTCCCCAGAGGACTCCGCCCGACAGGTTCTTCGCGCCGGGCTCGGCACCGCGCTCGAGCAGAAGGACGCTCGCGCCCCCCTGCGCGAGCCGGATGGCCGCCGAGCAGCCGGCCATTCCGGCCCCCACGACGATCGCGTCGAACTCGTCCGCCATGGTCGTTCCGGCGGACGGCGGTGGCTCGATTTAACAGCGCCTTCCCCGCCGGCCCGGAGGCGGAGGGATCGGGGACCGCGTTGGTCCCTAGCGAGTTGCCCGGCCCGCCGAGTCGATCGCTTCGGTCGCGCTCTCGATCCGCTTCTGGAACTGGAACGGCCGCGGAATCCCTTCCCAGTCCTCGTTCCCTAGCTTGGAGCCACCCTCGGAGCTCACGGTCAGGGTTCCGTAACGCAGGAACCGCTGCCCCGCCGACTGGTGGACGTCCACGCCGCGGACCTGCGTCACGGGGATCTCGTCGAAGTTGCGTCCGAGGATCCCCTTCTGAACGATCACGCGGTGGGTGGTGACGGCGTAGACCGTGCTAATCCACCGAAGATAGCGGACGAAGAGCCAGAGGAGCGCAAGGACCAAGAGCAGGGTGAAGACGGCCGCGACCCGAGCAGCAGCGTGTCCTTCGCGACGTGGACCCAGCCCCCCAGCGTGCCGAAGGCGTGGGCGTAGGTATTCGTGAACGTCCAGCCCATCCTCCCGCCCCAGGAGAGATAGGCCAGCGCGCCGAACACCAGGACGAGCACGACCGGACCGGGGAAGTAATGCCAGCGGGTCCCCCGCGTCTCCTCCAACAGGGACTCCTGATCCCCCAGGTAGGTGGCCTTGAGGTGCTTCGGCATCGTCCGGGGGGCCCGAGTAGCGGCGGACATCGGCGAGCGAGGGCCGTCCATGAGATAAATGCTCGCCGGAACGAGCCCGCCGAGTCCGTCCCTTATATCGCGGTCCGGTTGCAGTGGCGCGATGGGAGTGACGGACTGCCACGTCCACATCAATCCGCTCTGGGAGATGCGCCCCGACGCGCTTGCGCTCGTGGGCCATCTCGACCCCGAGAAAGCCCGCATGGTGAAGGAGCCGCGACGGTTCCTCGAGTACCTCGACCGATCCGGCGTCGAACGCGCCGTCCTGGTGAACTACGTGGCGACCGAGGTGATCGGCTACACCGAAGCGACGAACTCCTTCGTCAGCGAGTTCGCGAAGGAGGACCCGGAGCGGCTGATCGCGGCGGGAGGGATCCGGCCGGACCACCCCGATCCGGCGACGGAGGTCCACCGGCTGGTGCACGAGCTAGGGATCCGAGCGATCAAGCTCCACCCTGCCCACCAACTGTTCGCCCCGAACGCCTACGTGGACGGTTCGTTGCCGCGGTTGCGGGCGGTCTACGAAGCGTGCGAGAAGGAACGGGTGCCCGTGATCGTGCACACCGGCACGTCGGTCTTTCCTCGGGCCCGGAACCGGTACGCCGACCCCCTGCTGGTCGAGGACGTCGCGGTCGACTTCCCGGACCTCTCGATCGTGCTCGCCCACGGAGGACGTCCACTCTGGACCGCGACCGCGATGTTCCTGGCCCGGCGCTTCCCGAACGTGTGGATGGAGATCTCGGGCGTGCCGCCGGACCGGCTCCTCGACTACTTCCCGAACCTGGGGCGGGTCGCGGGCAAGGTGCTGTTCGGCACCGACTGGCCCGGCCCCGGCGTGAAGGAGATCGGGGGGAACCTGGAGGCGTTCCGGGCGTTGCCGATCCCGGCGGACGACCAGCGTCGCATCCTCGAAGAGAACCCCCTCCGCGTCTTCCCTCGCCGGGGGCCCAACTGAAATACTGCCCTCGGCTCGTACGGCCGTGCCCGAACCCCCCGAGCCGATGGCGGACGCACCGCCCCCTCCGGTCGCCGAGGAAGGAGCTCCGGTCGTCGAGGTCGTGGAGGGGGGCGAGGACGTAGGGCGGCTCCCGCTGCCGCGGCGACCCCGCGGGGAGGTGTTCGGAATCGCGAACCAGCTGCTCGGCGCGGCGCGGATCCGCGTGATGTGCGAGGACAACGTCCCGCGGATGGGGCGGATCACCGGGAAGATGAAGAAAAAGATGTGGATCCGGGCCGGCGACCTCCTGATCGTTCGACCGTGGGGGTTCCAGGAGGGCAAGGCCGACATCCTCTTCCGCTACAGTCGCACGCAGGCCCAGTATCTGTCGCGCCGCAACCTGCTCCCCCCCTCGATGAACCTGTTCTCCGCGACCGACACGCCGTCCGAGGGGACTCCGCCCGCCTAGCGGCGCCGATGTGGGCCGCCTCCCCCCGACCGCTCTCCTCGGAGGAGATGGTGGTCGTCGAGCAGAACGCCGTCGCCCTCGGCGTCTCGCTCGACAACCTGATGGAGAACGCGGGCCGGGCGGTCGCCGAGGAGGCCGCCCGCCGACTCCCCCCGCCGCCGGCGCGCGTCGCGATCGTGGCCTCCACCGGCAACAACGGCGGGGACGGGACCTGCGCCGCCCACTACCTTCACCAGTGGGGGTTCTCGCCGGAGGTCTGGCTCATCCGCCCCGCCGCCGAGATCCGCTCGCGCGCGGCGCGACGGTGCTTCGAACGGATCGAGCGGACGATTCCGGTTCACCCGCGCGCGCCGAGGGCCGAGGACCTGGCGACGATGCCTCTCGTCCTGGATGCCCTGCTCGGCACCGGGCAGTCGTCCCCGCTCCGGTCGCCCATTCTCGAGGCGGTGGACGCGATCCAGCGGAGCGGGGCACCGGTCCTATCGATCGACCTGCCCACCGGAGCCCTCGACCCGAAGGGGCTGCGGCCGGCCTCCACGGTCGCGCTCACCGTCGTAAAGCAGGAGATGAACCTCGAGACCGCCGGCGAGATCGTCGTCCGCGACATTGGGATTCCACCGGACGCGTGGCGGCGAACGGGCCCGGGAGAGTTCGCGTTCTTTCCGGTCCCACCGGCGCACGCCGGTCGGGGCCGCTCCGCCCGCCTGGTCGTGATCGGCGGCGGCCCGTACGCCGGCGCTCCCGCGCTCGCCGGGCTGGCCGCGCTGCGGTCGGGCGTCGAGCGAGCGACCGTCCTCGCGCCCGGTGGCGCCGCCGAGAGGGTCCAGGCGTTCTCGCCCACGCTGGTAGTGCGCGCGTTCGGCGCCGGCCGGTTCCGGCCCACGGACGTGCCCGAGATCCTCGACTTTGTCCGCGGCGCGAAGCCGGGGGCCGTCGCGATCGGGATGGGAGCCGGGGCCGATCCCGAAACGCTGGAGGCATTGGGCGAGGTCCAGCGAGCCCTCGTCGGCAGCGTCCCGATGCTGGTCGACGCCGACGGCCTGGCCGTGCTTCCGACCCCTTCGGAGATCCAGTCCCGGTCCGGCGCCCCGGTCGTCGCCACCCCCAACGCCGGCGAGTTCTCGCGGCTGTTCGCGGACGCCGCCGCTCCGGACCCGGCCGACCGCCTCCCGAGCGTGGGCCGGCTGGCGCGCGAGCGACGTCTCTTCCTGGTCGCGAAGGGAGACCCGGACGTGCTCGCGGACGGCGAGACGATCGCGGAGAATCGCCACCACCACCCGGCCATGACGGTCGCGGGGGTGGGGGACGTGCTCGCGGGCGTGCTCGCGGGTCTTCTCGCGCAGGGACTACCGCCGCTCGCGGCAGCCCGGCTCGCGACCTACTGGGTCGGAGAGGCAGGCATTGCCGTGGCGTCGCGCCGGAGCTTCGGACTCATCGCGACGGACGTCGTCGAGGAGCTTCCGCTCGCCCTCGCGGCGGGCCTCGCGCGAACGCGTCGGGCGGAGTAGGCCGGGCCTAGACGTACCGCATGCGCCCGCGGATCTGTCGGGCGCGGGTCCGGACGTCCTTCGCCCCGACCGGGTTACCGGTGCCGTATCCGGCGTAGAAGCTGCGGACGAGCGCGACCGAACGGGGCGACAGCGCCTTCAGGTCCTCCTCGACCAGATGGAGGTCGATCCCCATTTCCTCGACCCCGGGGTTGCGGCTCCCCATCGACAGGTCGAGGAACGCGGGCAAGCCCTCGGGGCCGGACGGGAACACGACGTTCGAGCTCGTCAGGTCGCCGTGCGAGATCCCCCCCGCGTGCAGCCGGCCCAGCGCCTCGCCCATCGACCGGACGGCCCGGGCCACGGCCGCGGGGTCGACCACCGGGTCCTCGAGGATCTGTTTCAACGTCGAGCCGGGCAGCTCCTCGAGGATCAGCCGGTGGCGCGGAAGGTCGACGTCGTAGATAATCGGGGTGCGCACTCCCAGGCGGCGGGCGTCGACCAGCAGTCGCGCCTCGGTCCGCGTCCGCTCGCGTCGCAGCCGGTCGTCCAACGCCTTCGGTCGGTACGCCTTCGTCTCGCGCTCCTTGGAGAGCGCGGGGAACCCCCACCAGTCCACGGCCCTCAGCGACGCTTCCGCCCCGCGGGAGACGGTGCGGCCCGGGGGTCTCTCCTCGTCGGCCATGCGGGCTCGCGGGCTACCGGCCCGCGCGGGACGCGGTGACCCGTACGATCGCCTCGCGCGCCAGCCGCGCGGCGAGGGCGCTCGTGTTCCCCTGATCGTAGGGAGGACTGACCTCCATGATGTCCAGCCCCACCAGCCGGGGGGCGGCCTGGTCGATGACGAACTTGACGTCCCGCGGTGTGAGCCCGAACGGTTCGGGGGTGCCCGTCGCCCCGGCGTAGGCGGGGTCGATCGCATCGATGTCGAGCGAGATGTACAGCCGCTGGGTCTTCAACATCCCCAGCGCCTTCGCGAGCGACGCTTGAATGCCGTCCCGTGCGATCTCGTGGGCGCTGACGGTCTGCATCCCGATCGAGCGGTTGTCCTCGGCCTCCTCGCGCGAGACCGACCGCACGCCCAGGACGACGATGTTGCGCGCGCCCACCTTCTCGAGCATGCGGCGGGAGGAGCAGGCGTGGCTCCGCCCGTCGCCGAGGTAGCTCGACCGGAAGTCGAGGTGCGCGTCCAGATACAGGACGCCGAGGCTAGGAGCGCTGTCGGGATACGCTTCGACGCACGGCGGCGCACAGGCGTGGTCCCCGCCGAGAACGATCGGCATCTTGCCGTCCGCGTAGAGCTTCCCGACCTCCCCCCGGACCGACTCGACCATCTCCGAGGCGCTCCCGAACTCGTCGGTGTTGCCCAGGTCGTGCGCGGGGACGTCGGCGAGGTCGACACCGGTCTCGAGGTCGTACGACTCGAAGTTCCACGAGTG
>JASHSP010000020.1 GCA_030038655.1 Thermoplasmata archaeon
GAGAGCTACCACAACGGCAAGCTGGCTCGCACTAACCCTCTTCATCGTCTCCCCCGGTTGCCCCTCCACCCGAATGTAGGGGCTGACCCCCGCACGCGAATTCCGCGATATAAATCAACCGAGACCGTGCGACTGCCTCGCAACCGGCGGCGGCCAACACCCTGTACCCCGTGGCCACCGAGAACAAAAGCTACTCCGGGCGGGGCAGTTCGCTCTACGTGAACGGGGCGGACGTCGACCAGGCGGTCGGGTTCTCGCTCGTGACGTTCTCAATCGCCTTCACCGAGTCCCCGCTCCCGTCGGGGACGGAGTGGTGGGTCAACCTCTCGGGAGACCAGAGCATGCAGGCGTCGGCCGGCGGGTCGGGCAGCACGAGAACGTTCTCCGAGCCGAACGGTTCCCCGGCGAAGCTGTTCCTCGGGCTTCCGGGCCTGGAAGGGTACGGGGTCCTCGGCGCCCTCCTTGCCCTCGCGATCGTTCTCGCGTTCCTGATCGTCGGGCGTCGGCGCAAGAAGAAGGACGACCCGAACGCAGCGCCGCCGCCCGGACCCGCCAACGCCGACGCGGGACCGGCGCCGCCGAACCGTTGACCGATACGGCAGCGCGAGAAGGGCGCCCGCCGCCGGTCCGATAGCGTCGCCCGGTGACCGGCCTCGCTACGGAAAGGCCGGCCGCTCGGGAATCGACCGTCGCATCCTGGCCCGTGGAGCGGCTCCGGGGCCCGGGGCACGGTGCCCCCACGCCAAAGTATTGCTCCGGACGCAGGCTGCCCCCCGAGGCAGGGGAAGGCGCTTTATCGAACGCGGAGACCTAAGAGCCCGGTGGAGAATCGGATGTCGCGCCGATGCAGTTCGGGCCGCGGGCCCGTCGACCCGCGCGCCCACGTCCGGGGTCCGATCGCCCGTCGCCCCGGAGGGCTCCGGTGACCCACCGGACGCTGCACGAGGCGCTGGGCGCCGACCCCCTCTTCTTCGCTCCGGTGGTCCCGTCCGCGCGGTCTCCGGCCCACCGGATCGCCGAACGGGTCGACGAGGTCGTTCGCGCCATCGAGCGGCTCGACCGGGTGGACGCGATCTTCGTCCCCGAGCTCATCGAGGAGAACCACGAAGGCCGCCCCCGGTACCGGACCTCCGACCCGGGCGAGTTCGCCCTCCACGTGACCGCGCGGACGGGCCATTCGGCCGTCGTCGCCAAGGTCGTCGCCCACTTCGAGGGCGACGCCGCGATCGACGACTGGGCCCGCGCCTGCGTTCGAGCCGGGATCGTGAACACCGTGCTCGTCGGCGGGTCGAGTCGGTTCGTCCCGTATCCGGGGCCGGCGGTCGTCGAGGCGGACCGCCGGGTCGCCCCGGTATTCCGAGCCGCCGGGGGACTGGTCGGCAACGTCGCGATCCCCCAGCGCCGCGGAGAAGCCGAGCGCATGCTGATGAAGACGAGGGCGGGCGCCTCGTTCCTGACGACGCAGCTCCTCTTCGAGGCCGACGCGACCGCTCGGACCGTGGCCGGCTACGGCCAGCTCTGCCGCGAGTCGGGGGTCGCTCCGGCCACCCTGGTGGCCAGCTTCGCGCCGGTCGGCGACGAGGACGACCTCGATTTCGCCCGGTGGCTGGGCGCCTTCGTCCCGGACGAGGTGGAGCGGGCGCTCCTCGAGGACGACCAGGGGTTCTCGCGGCGCAGCGTCGACCTCGCCCTCACGGTCTGGAAGTCGATCGTCCGCGCGACGTCCGGCTCCGGGGTTCCGCTCGGGGTCAACGTCGAGCAGGTGTCCGCGCGCCACCTCGAGACCGCCCGAGAACTGATCCGCCGGTTCACCGAGATCCTGCCCCCGGTCCGCGTCGCCCCGTCCGTGGAGGAAGCGGCCCGGTGAGCGCCCCCCCGAACCGACCGGTGTTCGCCGGCCTCACGTCCGCCTATCCGCGCTCCGAAGAGCTGGTCCGCGCGACCCGGGACCTTGACCGCGGCCGCGCCGGGGCCGGGGCCGTCGAGACGCTCTACGCGGCGTCGGAGAAGGAGGTCGCGGCCCTCGAGGAGCGGCTCTTCACGACGATCACCGGAGGATACCTCCGATGGAACGATCTCTTCCGGCCGATCGCGGAGTCGTGGACCGGCTTCTCCGTGGGCCCCCTGACGCGCTGGCTCGAGACGAACACGTTCTTCCGCCAGCCGGTGCTCGCCCAACCGCCCGTCCGGGTTCCGGGCACCGTCGCCGCCCGACTGCCCCCGGTCCTTGGCCAGCGGCCCGAAAAGGCGCGCGTGCTGCTCCCGGGGCCGTACACGCTCGCCCGCGTCCTCGACAACCGGACGGGGGAGTCCGACGGCGCGGTCGTAGCTCGATTGGGGGCCCTGTACGCGGAGGAGCTGGCGGAACTGCGCGCGCTCGGGTTCGGAACGTTCCAGTTCACGGACCCCTACTTGGTTCGCGAGCCACCGGACGGGGTGCTGGAGACCGCCACGCTCGATGCGTACCGGACGATCGACGCGGCCCGGGGCTCGTCGACCACGATCGTCTGGACGTACGGCGCGGACCCGACCCCCGCGCTGCGGACCCTCGACCGGCTCCCGGCGTCGGTCATCGGGATCGACCTGACCGAGGTGGAGGCGGCGTCGCTGCCGGCGGGACCGGAAGGCGTGGGCCTCGGGTTGGGGATCATCGACCCGCGGACGACGCTGCCGGAGAATCCGGTCGAGACGGTCAAGGTCGTGCGCGAGGCGGTCCGCCGGCGGCGTCCGTCGAGCGTCTGGCTCGGGCCGGCCGCTTCGCTCGACCTGCTGCCGACGAAGCCCGCGGAACAGAAGCTGCTCCGGCTCGCGGACATTCTCCAAGCCCTCCGGCGGGAGGGCGTCGCGTGACCGACGCACTGTTCCCGACCCAGGAGATCGGCAGCCTCGCGAAGCCGTCGCTCGAGGAGCTGCGCGCCTGGCAGGAGAAGGTCCCGTTCGTCGATCGGCTCGGTCCGTCCGGCCCGGATCTGCTTCGGGGCGACGCCCCCGAGGCGCTCCCCGATCTCCGGGCCGCGTTCGCGATCGCCTTCCTCGAGAGCGCCGGTCTCGATCGGGTCTACGACGGCGAGGCCCGCCGGATCGAGATGTACGAGCACCCGATCCGGCAGATGGCAGGGTTCCAGTTCCTCGGCCACGTCCGGTCGTGGGACTCGAAGTACTACCGCAAGGCGACCGTGGTCGAGCCGGTCCGGCTCGTCCGGCCGTACCACCTCGACGAGTTCGACTTCGTGCGCGACCATGCCCGCCGGGGGGTCAAGCTCCCGATCACCGGTCCCTACACGCTCGCCGACTGGAGCTTCAACGAGTACTACCTCGCCCGCCAGCCCGGTTGGCGAGGACGGCCCCAGCGGTGGGCGGCGCAGCGGGAGTTCGTGGTCGACCTCGCCCGCCAAGCGCTCCGCCCCACGTTGAAGGCGCTCGTCGACCGGGGGTGCCGCACGATCCAGATCGACGAGCCCGCGGCCGGCACGCATCCGGACGAGGCGGCGCTGGTGGTCGAAGGGTTCAACGAGGCGACCGCCGGGATCGACGCCGAGTTCTCGATGCACATCTGCTACTCGCGCTACGAGGCGCTCCTCCCCGCCCTGCTGGAGGCGAAGGCGTGCCGCCAGTGGGCCTGGGAGTTCGCGAATCGGGACTCGGGCGACCACGACCCCTACGCGGTGCTCCGCACCCTGCGCGAGTACGGCGACACCCGGTCGATCGGGCTCGGGGTGGTCGACGTGCACCGCGATCCCGTCGAACGACCCGAGCAGGTCGCGGACCGGATCCGCCGGGCGGCGAGCTACCTGGGGGACCCGACCCGGATCTGGACCAACCCGGATTGCGGGTTGCGGACCCGGCGACTGGACGTCGCGTACGACAAGCTCCGGGCGGTCGTCGCCGGCTCGCGGCTAGCCCGCGCCGAATTCGCCTCGTCCCGACGGTAGGTCGGGTTCGCGGGGGCCCTCCGACGCCGATGCGGCGCGAGCTCGGTCGACGGGCGGGGGACCGCGCTCGCGCGACGCCGCCGATGAGGAAGGTGTTAAAGGGGCTGACGAGACCTGCGGGCGACGATGGCCGCAGGGACCGCCGCGCCCCCGCACGGACCGATCAGCGTGTCCAAAGGAGCGTTGCTGATCAGCGCGCTCCAGAGCTACGGCCCGCCCTCGTCGCTCCGGGGCCAATGGCCCCTCCTGCTCACCGCGGTCAGCAGCGTGAGCCGGCCGGCCTCGTGGGCGGCCCAGGCCAAGATGATGAAGTCCGGTGGCTCGGCACCTCGCCCCCTCCGGATCCGGGTGACCGCGGACCGGACGAGGATCGATTACGCCAGCCCCGCGGAAGCCCCGGTCCTCCTCTGGGCCGCTCATGTCGCACCCGTACTCCTGGGCCGTCGGGTGACGACCGCTGACCTCGGACCGCTCCAGGCGATCACCCGAAGCGTCGTGCAGCGCCTGAACGAAGCCCTCAGCGAGAGCGAGGTGGCCGCCGGTAAGGTCGGCGGGTACCCGGGGTTGAAGGAGGTGATACTCTACTTCCTCGTCCGGAGATTCCAGCCGGACCTGGTCGTGGAGACCGGGGTGGCGCAGGGAATCTCCAGCACGTTCCTCCTCGAGGCGATGAACGCGAACGGGCGGGGGCGGCTCGTTTCCGTGGACCTTCCGAACTACGCGGCTTCCGGCGGGGCGCCCAGCCCCGGCGGGCCGCGCCTCAAGGTGACTCTCAAGTCCGGTCTCGAGCCGGGGTGGCTCGTTCCGGCGCCGCTGCGATCGCGCTGGCAGCTGATCCTGGGCGACGCGAAGGCGGTGCTCCCGGGGTTGCCGGTCGATGCCCCCGACATCTTCGTCCACGACTCGCTGCACACCCTCGAGCACATGCTCTTCGAACTGGAGTGGGCGTTCGGCCGACAGCACGCCGGGAACGTGGTGGTTTGCGATGACGCGGATTGGAACCCCGCGTTTCGGACGTTCCTCGCCCGCCACCGGGACGTGCTCCGACCGGTCATTCCCGACAAGGTCGGCGTCGCGTACCGAG
>JASHSP010000021.1 GCA_030038655.1 Thermoplasmata archaeon
CACGCTCGTCATCCTCGTGAACGACACCCAGATACCGTCCTCCTCGTTCCGGCTGCAGACGTTGTCGGGGAAGGTCGTGCCCTCCACCGGCCTCATCGAGGGCTCCAACGGAACCGCCGCGGTCGTGCTGAACGCGTCGGCGTCGAACAATCCGAACGGAAGCCAGATCGTGAAGTTCGTCTGGAAGATCAACAACACGGCGAGCGATTGGACGAACAAATCCATCGGACCGTTCACCAAGTCGAAGCCGTTCCCCACGCTCTGGCTGCCGCCCCAGACGACCGTCTACTCCATCAACCTCAACGTCACCGACGAGAACGGCAACTACTCCAACACGACGCAGTCGCTCAGCGTCTCGCCGAACTCGACCACGCGCCCGATCCTCGAGGCCGCTAACCTGACCGGCCCGACGGCCCTCACGCAGGGGACGACCTACTCGTTCGCCGTGAACGTCACGGTGGGCGGCGGCGCGAAGTCGGTCGCGAGGAACGTGACGGTCGACTGGTACATCCTCGGTTCGTCGGGGACCGGCTCGAAGACGTACTTCTCCGGCTCCCCCGCCTCCGTGAAGTTCTACAACTACACGTCACCGGGCGTGGCCAATACGACCGCCTGGGCGACCGGCAAGGCGCCGGCGGTAGGCTACAACAAGACGATCCGTGCGGTGATCACGTGGAACGCCCCCGTCACGGGGAACTTCATCGTCTATGCGAACGCCACGTGCGCCAACGAGTTCTCGGCCGACTACGGGACCGTGAACATCGCCTCGCTCGCCGTCTCGATCCACCCGAGCACCGCGACCGAGCTGATCGAGTACGGCGGGATCGCGGCGGCGGTCGTGATCGTCATCGTCGCGCTCATCTGGTGGTACCGCCGGCGCAGCGCCCCCCGCGGGGGCGCGTCGAAGCCGACGACCGGCAAGGGCGGCCTCGAGCGGGGCCCGAAGAAGGCCGAGCCCGACGAGGACGACGAATCGTAGAGGGTAGGGGTCCCGGCCCCGACGGGGGGTCGGGCCCCGGTCCGCGGGACCCCCACGGGGGTCCCGCACCTTCCCGAGAGGCTCAGCCGTACGGGCCGACCTCGTCCAGGAGGTCGACGTGCGAGAGGAGCATACGTCGGCAGCAGTAGCGCCGGAGCCCGAGGGCGTCCAGCACGGCGCCGGCGGGCTCGCCGCGTGTCGTCCGTTCGCGGTACTCGTCCCAGTGCTGGCCGATCACCGCCCCGCAGGTGAAGCAGCGGACCGGCACCATCATCGTCATCGCGCGTCGACCGCCCCCTAACGGTAGGATTTCTGGCGACGCGCGCGTGCGCCGCGGCCGCCGGGCCGCTTCGGGAGCTTGCGCCGGGGGTCGTTCACGATCAACGAACGGTCGTAATGCTTGAACGTATCCCGGAGCGAGGCGTCCTTCAGCCACTCGAGGAGGCCGCGCGCGACCGCCGTGCGCGCCGCGGAGGCCTGTCCCACGATCCCGCCGCCGCGGGCGGTGACCGTAATGTCGAGATTCTTCGCGCGGTCCCCCACCATCAGGAGCGGTTCCTGGATTTTCTGGCGGGCGAGCTCGGGCTCGACGAACTCGAGCGGTCGGTCGTTGAACCGGACGACGCCGACGCCCTTGCGGACGGTCGCCCGGGCGACGGCGGATTTGCGCTTGCCCGTGGCCAGGACCACCACCGGGGCCTTCATACGTGGGCCCCCAGGAGGCGGGTGATGTCGGCGAGCGTCATGGGGGTCCGGAGGGCGGGGCGGGCCTTGGCCGTCTCGAGGGTCTCGGCGGGGGTCCCCTTCAGTTCCTCGGGGACGCCGATGTGGACCCGGAGCCTCTCGAACGCCTTCCAGCCGAGGGTCTTCTGGTGCGGCAGCATGCCGCGCACCGTGCGCCGGAAGATCCGGTCGGGGTATCGGGGAAAGTGCGGCCCGCTGCGCACCGAGCCGCGCGCGCGGGCGGCGGTGTAGTTCGCAATCACCATCGCGCGCGAACCGGTGACGATGCTCTTCTCGGCGTTGACGACCACGATCGACTCGCCGTTCAGGAGGCGCTTCGCGATGACGCTTGCCGCGCGGCCGAGGACGAGACCGCTCGCGTCCACGACCGTCGGACCGCGGGCGGGCGGGGCCGGGGCGTCAGGCAAGGAACCGAACCCCCTTGCCGTCGGGCCGGGCCTTCACGAGCTCGCCCAGCGTGAGGGCCGAACCGCCGGCGGCGTGGACCTTCGCCCGCGCCTGCGCCGAGTAGGAGAACGCTCCGACGGTGAGGCGTTTCGACAGCGGACCTTCGGAGAGGAGCTTGCCGGCGACGGCGATCGTCTCGTCGGCCGCCGCGAGGCGTTCGAGCTGGCCGACGTTGAGCGGAGCGAGGGAGTGACGGGACCGCTCGAGGCGATCCGCTACCGACGCCCAGACGGGCGCGTGATGGGCCCGGGCCGCACGCCGGAGCTCGACCAACACCCGGAGCAGTTCCGGGTTCCCCTTCCGAAAAGCATGGGCCATGGGCGGAGGGCCCTCGACCCGGGTGCGTGATATAAGCATTGCCGCCGCCGAACGCCGGCCGCTCGCCGCACGGCGCCCGCGAGCGTCGGGAACGCGCCGGGAGCGGTTCCGATAGCCGAGAACGATTAAATACGGCCCCCCCGTCTTCAGCGCTCGAGGCCCTCCCGATGCGCAAGTTCCTCACCGAGCTTCGCGGCAAGACCGTGATGACCAACGACGGACAGATCCTCGGCATGATCGACAATTTCGTCGTGGACACCACGTCGGGGGGCATCGCCCACCTGCTCGTGACCCCGAGCGAGGACGTCGAGCAGCGACTTTTCCAGAGCGACACGACCGGCCGCCTCGTGCTCCCTTTCAAGAGCATGCGCGCGGTGAAGGACGTCGTCGTGATGGACCTTGGGAAGTAACGCCCCGCCACCCCCCTTCGTATCCGTCGTCGTCACCGTCCGCAACGAGGAACGGCACATCGCCCAACTCCTCGAGAGCCTCCTCGTCCAGGAGGTTCCGTTCGAAGTCGTTCTCGTCGACGCCGAGAGCCGGGACCGCACCGTCGCGATCGCCGAGTCGGTCGCGGCGCGCGCCCCGGGGCTGATCCGGATCGTCGTCCGCCCCGGCTCCCGAGGCGTCGGCCGGAACGTCGGCGTGGAGAACGCGCGCGGGGAGTACGTTGCCTTCATCGACGGCGACTGCTTCGCCGACTCCCAGTGGCTCCACCGCCTGCGGGAGCGGGTCGCGCCGGGGGTCGTGGTCGCCGGGAAGACCGTGACCGTCGGCAAGCCGAGGTTCGGCGAGCTCGAGCGGGTCGAGCTGTTCCAGGGGGGGTACGACGTGACCTACCCCTCGTGCAACCTCGTCTACGAGCGCGCCGCGTTCCTTCGTCTCGGCGGGTTCGACCCCCGGTTCATCACCGCGGAGGACATCGACCTCAACCTGCGGGCGGTCCAGACCGGCGCCTCGATCGTCTACGAGTCGCGCGCGGTGGTCTACCACCACATGCGCGGCACGTTCGTCCGCTTCCTCTACCAGGCGTTCTGGAACGGCTACGGGCGAAAGCAGCTCACGGAGAAGCACGGCAACCTCTGGGGGCGGTACCGGATGCGACGGCTCATGCACGGCCAGCAGGGCCCGATCGCCTGGGCACGCCTCGCCGCGGCGTTCGGGGGTTACGTGACCCGTATGCTGACGGGCGGCGGATCGCGGCTCGGCACCGGGGCGTAGCGCCCGGCTCGGGGCGGCGCCGGCGGGCTCAGTTCGCCTTCAGGAGGTCGGCGACCTTCGTGACCTCGGCGAGGACCTTGGTCACGTCGGCCGTCTGGTCGACCACCGCGACGAGCAGCGCCTTCTTGCCGCTCCCGACGATGATCGTCCTCGAGTCGTTGCCCTCGACCACGATGCGCTCGGGGGCCGCGCGGTTCAGCTCGGTGTTCGCGGTGGCGGCGGCGCCGAGGATCGTGGCGCACATGATCGCGAACGTCTCGGTGTAGACGCCGGCGGGGACGTCGGCGTACAGGACCAAGCCGTCGCGCGAGACGAGGGCGGTGGCGATCCCGCCGATGCGGCTCTTCAGGTCCTTGATGACGGAGCCTACGTTCCCGGTGGCCATCATGCGCTCATCTCTCCTAGACCTCTTCGACCCGGAAGCGGCACTCTCGTTGCCCGGTGCTTGCGCACGCCTCTTCTGTGCATTTAACGCGCCCCCCCTTAAAACGTTCGTAGAACTCGCGAAGCATGCCCCGGAGACGGTGGCAGGTCGGAATGTCGCTCGGCGCGACCTCGATCGAACCCTTCGCGACCGCCTCGTGGTCGGTGAACCGGATCTCCTCGACCCATCCCCGCTCGACGAGGATCTTCGCGGCCCGCTCGAAGAAGTGCGGCTTGTCCTTGAGCGCGTCGTCCGCCATCGAGGTGCCCATCACCGACCCTTCCTTGAAGAAGAGACCGTGGCAGGCGTGGGACATCACGCCCTCGTAGAGATCCTTGATCTGGCGCAGCTCCGTCTGGTCGATCTTGACAAAGCGACCGGCCATCGGCACGGCCGCCACGTGGGACCCTCTGTATATAAGTTGCCCGGGAGACGTCCGAGAGGGACTCACGGGCCCTCCGCCGCGTCCTCTTCGTCGCCCTCGTCCGGTGGCGCCGGGGCCGCGAGAGCCGCCTCGAGCGCATCGAGCCCGGCGATCCGGGCGCCGTGGACGCTGGGCCACGCCCCGGTACGGTCGAGCAGGATCCCACGCAGGCCCGCCCGATGCGCGGCGCGGGCGTCACTCCAGAAGAGGTCCCCGACGAACGCGACGCGGCGCGGCGTGCTCGCCAGCTTCTCCACCGCCGCCCGGAACGCGCCGCTGGCGGGGACCGCGGGACCGGGGTCGTCCCCGGTGAGGAGCAGGATCGTCTCGGGCAGCCCGGCCCGTCGGACCAGCCACCGGGCGGCGTCGAGCGGCAGCGGGGTCGCCACGCCGACCCGGAGCCCGCGTGCCCGGAGCGACTCGAGCGCGGGGGCGACGTCCGGGTACCGCTCGACCTCGCCCTGCGGGTGCAGGATGCGACGCACGACGGCTTCCGTCTCGGCGGGAGGCAGCGGATGCCCGGCGATCGCCCAGAGGGTCTCCGTCAGGTGCTCGCGCAACGCGGCCACGTCGGCAGGGGGCGCCTTGCCGATCGCGCCCTGCCAGCGCCGTCGATCCCAGCCGCGCTGCGAGCGGCGGATCATCGCGCGCGCGTGCCGCTCCCCGAGGATCGGTCCCTGCGGCCGCCAGGCCCACTGCCACGCGCCGACGGTCTGGAACGGTACGAGGACGTCGTCCAGGTCGAACAGGACCGCGTCGAGGTCGGCGTCGGGGGGCATGGTGCTTCGGGTCTAGGCTCGGCCGCTCTTCTGAAGCTCGAGGAGGTCCTCGGTCGAGACCTTCTCGCCCTTCTTCAGCCGGGCGAGGACGTCCTCTTCGCGCGGCGCTTCCGCTGCGGCCCAGCCGGACGGGACGCGTCCGCCGCGGGCCGCGTAGAGGAGCTTCTCGATGTCCCGGACCTCTTCGATCGAGGCGATGTGGGCGCGGTGGGCCTCGTCCGCCTGGGACTTGACCTCCATCAGCTTCCCCTGGATCTCCTCCGCCTGGCGCCTCAGGTCGTCCACCGACTCGTAGAGCGCGACCATCGCCTCGTGGGCCTTCTGGGCGTCCTCGGCGAGCTGGCCGACGGCCGTGTGGTGCTTCTCGGCCTCGATGCGGGCCTCGGCGAACGCTTGCAGCGTCCCGCCGACCTCGGGGTCGCTCCGGAGCTGCGTGTCCTGCTCCCGGAGCGCCGCCTCGAGGCGCTTCATCTCCTCCACGAGCCGCTTCTCCTGCTCGCCGGTGAGCACGGTCGTCATGTGGCGGAACTCGAGCTCCTTCAACTCCTTCCGAAGGCGCCAGACGGGCACCGCCCCCGTCGGCGGCGGCCGGTTCCGCTTCATCTCCTGGACCTTCTCGCCGAGCTCCTGGAGCCGCCGGTTCCACTCCTCGCGGAGCCGCTTCGCCTCCCGAACGTCCGCGTTGAGGGCATCGCGGTGGCGCCGGTGCTCCTGGGCCTCCGCGCTCTTCTCGTGGATCGCGTCCAGGATCGCCCCGCGGGCGTCGGCGATGGTGCGGGCCTCCGCGTTCAACCGGTCGCGCTTCGCGCGCCACTCGTCGGCACGCTCGTTCGACTCGGCTCTCTTCTTGTCCAACTCGTCCGTCGCGTCGGTCAAGCAGCCACCGGCTCCCCGGCCGACTCCGGCCGGGGCGGGGAGTTTTCGACAAGTACCCTCGATATAAAGGCTCCCAACGGAAGGCGCGTCGCGCGGCCGCCCGGTTCCACTGGCACATCACGCTAATATTCGAGGGCCCCGCTGAATCGGCCCGTGGAGGAGGTCGGCCGCATCTTCGGGGACGTCGGCCTGGGCCAGTTCCACCTCATCCTGGTCCATCCGGTCGAGCGCGGCGACTACCTCGCCGTCGACGACGAGATGCACGGCCAGGTGCTCTGCCAGCTGGACGACCTCAAACGGAAGAGCGACCTCGAGTTCGAGCGCGCCGGCACGCTGAGCCCCACGGACGAGGCGTCCGTCCACCAGAGCCTTCTCGGCGTGGCCCGGATCATCGGCTACCGCGACGACCAGGGCGTCGTCAAATGCCCCACGGTCCCGTTCCGTCCGGGCGCCCGGGTCTTCCGCGCCGAGGAGCCGCTGATCGCCGAGGTCCTGGGCCTCAAGCGCCGCGCGAACAGCGGCGCCTACGTCGGCCTGCTGCGGAACCACACCCTGCGGGTCGAGCTCGACATCAACCAGCTCGTCCAGCGGCACGTGAGCGTCCTCGCGAAGACCGGCGGCGGGAAGAGCTACCTGCTCGGCGTGATGATCGAGGAGCTCCTCCGCCACAAGGTCACCTGCGTCATCATCGACCCGCACGGCGAGTACGGTTCGTTGCGGACCGCGGCGGAAAAGAACAGCCGCCAGACCCGGTTCGGAGTCGAGTCGCAGGGGTTCGCCCGCCAGGTCCAAGAGTACTCGCCCGACGTCGCGCTCAACCCGACCGCGAAGCCGCTCACGTTCTCGCTGCGCCACAGCGACCCGAGGGACCTGCTCGTGTTCATGGGCCTGACGAACGTGAAGACGTTCCTGGGGCCGCTGAAGCAGCTCCTCGAGCAGGTCGGCGCCGCGAACCCCGACTACACCGTCCGCGATCTCGTGCGGGCCGCCGAGCTGACCGAGGGGGGGATCATGGAGACCCTCCACGAGCGGCTCGAGTACGTGGAGGAGTCGAAGCTCCTCGGGCCCGTCGGGACGAGCCTCAACGACCTCGTCCAGAAGGGGTCCGCCACGCTCGTCAACCTCCGGGGGATCGCTCCGGACGTCCAGGAGCTCGTGGTCGCCCGGCTCGCCTCCACCCTGTTCGACAACCGCAAGAAGGACAAGATCCCCCCGCTCTTCCTCGTGATCGAGGAGGCGCACAATTTCGCCCCGCAGCAGGGGACGGCGACCTGCTCGCGGATCCTCAAGAACATCGCGAGCGAGGGACGGAAGTTCGGCCTGGGCCTCTGCGTCGTGACCCAGCGCGCCGCCCGGATCGACAAGAGCGTGCTCTCGCAGTGCAACACCCAGCTGATCCTGCAGGTGACGAACCCCCTCGACTTGAAGGCGATCGCTCAGTCGATCGAGGGACTGACGGACGGGATGACCGAGATGATCCAGTCGCTCCCCGTCGGCACCGCGCTGATCACCGGCGGGGGCTACCATACACCGCTCTTCTGCGAGATCCGGCCCCGGGCCACGCGCCACGGCGGCGAGTCCGTCCAGATCGTCGCCGCGTAGCGTTCCCGGTGCGGGCGGCCGGCCCGCGCGCCTAGGCCCGCGCGAGGTCCAGCAGGTAGCGCGTCACGACCCGCACGCCGAACGCGGTCGCGCCGATGTTCAGGTAGGCCGCCTGGTACTTCCGCGTCGTCAGGGTGGTGTAGGCCGGGCCGGCGATGTCGAGATGGGCCCACGGCGTCGCGCCGACGAACGTCTCGAGGAACGCGGACGCGGTCAGCATCCCGGCCACGGTGATCTCGGTCGAATTGCGGACGTCCGCGATCTCGCTCTTCACGAGCTCGCGGTGGTAGTCGGTGAGCGGCATGCGCCAGAGGGGCTCGCCCGTGGAGGCGGAGGCGGCCAGCAGGCCCTGCGCCAGCCTCTCGTCCGTCGCGACGAGGCCGGCGGTGTCG
>JASHSP010000022.1 GCA_030038655.1 Thermoplasmata archaeon
ATGTGCTCCCGGTCGCTCGCCAGATCGAGCAGGGCGTCCACCCCGTTCGGGTGAGCCTTCCGGATCCGTTCGAGCGCGTCCTTCTCGTCGCGCGCGTACACCTCGGCGGCCCCGAGGTCACGGAGGTACTCGGCGGATGCCGACCGACCGAGCGCCAGCACGCGGACCCCCCGTCCCGTGGCCAGCTGAACCGCGAACGAACCGACTCCGCCGGAGGCTCCGACGACGAGCAGCGTCTGCCCGTTCGACAGGCCCAACCTGTCGAGCGAGAACAGGGCGGTCATGCCGGCGGTCGGGAGCGCCGCGGCCGTCGCGTCGTCGATCCCGTCCGGGATGCGGGAGATACCGATCGACTCCGGGACCGTGGTGCGCTCACAGTAGGTTCCGGTCCCGACGGGCGGATGCAGGAACTGGCCGAAGACCCGGTCCCCGACAGCATACTGGCGGACCCCGGTTCCGAGCCCGACGACCGTGCCCGCTGCGTCGGTCCCCAGGATGAGCGGAAATCGGTGCGGCATCTCGCCCTGCAGCCGGCCGTCCGCGATCTTCCAGTCGAACGGGTTGACGCCCGCGACCGCGACGCTGACGAGGAGCTCGCCCGGCTCCGGGATTGGAATGGGAAGGTCCATGAGCTCGGGCTCGGCGCCAAACCGGCGAACGGCGACCGCCCGCATCGCCCCCTCGTATCGGAACGGAACTAATGAAGGCGCGTCGGCGAGGCCCCGCTCGGTGCCTCCCGCCCGAGCCGGGGTTTCCGGATCCGTCGGGACCGGCGCCGGCGAGGTTCGTTCGGGACCCCGCCGATCCCGAGACGTTCGAGGGCCCCGAGGGTCAGCTTCGGAGCACGCGGAACGCCGGCGTCCACGTACCGACGTTCATCGCGACCCGGACCCAGAGCGCGGTCAGGGCCTCCAGCCATCGCGCCCCGTCGATGCCGCCGATGTCCACGGTATCCTCCCAGCCGAACGCGACGAGGATCTCGCCGACCTTCCTCTTCGCCGCCGGGTCGTTGCCGGCGATGATCATCGTAGGAACGCCCTCCTTCATCCGGGGGGCGATCATCGTCGGGTTGCCGACGATGTTGAAACACTTCACGACCCGGGCCTTCGGGAGCCGGCGTTGGACGCGCTCTCCGAGCGAGTCGGTCGTGCCCACGAAGAGACCCGGCGGCATCCCCTTCGAGATGTCGAGCGGGTTCGTGACGTCGATCACGACCTTCCCGTCGAAGTTCTTCTCCCCGGCCAGCCCGATCGCCGCCTCCGCCGCGGCGCCGAGCGTGCACACGAGCACGACCTCCCCGTGGGCGGCGGCGTCGGAGAAGCGGCCGACGGAAACCGTTCCGGGCGTCTTCTTCAACCACTCCTGGACCTCCTTCTTCGTCGGGTCCCGGGTTCCGAGCTTCACGTCGTGGCCCTGGGCCGCGAACCCCTGTCCCAACCGTCGGCCGACGTCCCCGCTCCCGATGATCCCGACCTTCATTGTCGCCTCTCCCGCTCCGCAGCACGGCCGGGAACTTAGGGGCATTGAGCCCCCACGGTTCAGCCGAATCGACCCGTGACGTAGTTCTCGGTGAGCTTCTCGGCGGGCTGATGGAACACCCGCTCCGTGGGACCCATCTCGACGAGCTTGCCCATGTAGAGGAAGGCGGTGTGTCCGGAGACCCGGACGGCCTGGGCGAGATTGTGGGTCACGATCACGACCGTGTAGTCCGCCCGGAGCTTGGCGAGCAGGCTCTCGACCTTCGCCGTCGCGATCGGGTCGAGGGCGCTGCACGGCTCGTCCAGCAGCAGGACCTCGGGTCGGACGGCCAGGGCCCGCGCGATGCAGAGCCGCTGCTGCTGGCCCCCGGACAGGCTGGTGCCCGGTGCGTCGAGGATCCCCTCGACCTCCTCCCAAAGGCCGGCGTGGAGGAGCGCGTCCAAGACGGCGTCGTCCAGCTCCTCCCGCCGGTGGACCCCCAGCAGGCGGAGTCCCGCGGCCACGTTCTCGAAGATCGACATGTTCGGGAACGGCGTGGGCTTCTGGAAGACCATCCCGACCCGGCATCGGACCTCTACCGGGTCGAGCGCGGACAGATCGTCCCCGTCCAGGAGGATCTTCCCCTCGACCCGGCCGAGCGGCGACTCCTCGTGGAGGCGGTTCAGGCAGCGAAGGAAGGTCGACTTGCCGCAGCCGGAAGGGCCGATGATGGCCGTCGCCGCGCGGTCCGGGATCTCGAGCGACAGGTCGTAGAGGACCTGCCGACGCCCGTACCAGGCGCTCAGCTCCCGGACTTCGAGCTTGGTCGACATCCGCTCACTCCGCCGCCGGCACCGTCTCGGTCCGGAGCGTCGCCCGCGCGGCGAGGCTGATCGCCGCCATGATGAGGAGGAGCACGAGCGCGGCCCCCCACGCGTCGATCGTGTAGTTCGGCGAGGCGTTGTTCTGCAGCGAGAAGTAGATGAACGTGGCGAGGGTCGCGGCCGGGGCGCGGAGCCCCTGGACCCAGAACTGGCTCGTTCCGGCCGTGACGATCACCGCGGCCGCCTCGCCGCCGGCGCGCATGAGCGCGACGAGGTTGCCGGTCACGAGCGCACTCCGACAGCTGCCGAGCACCACGCGGGCGGTCACCCGGTGGCGGGGAAAACCGAGGGCCAGCGCCGAGTCCCGCACCGCGGCCGGGACCGTCCCGAGCGCGGTGGTCGTCGCCTTCGCGACGATCGGTATCATCAGGAAACCCAACGCGAGACCGCCCGACAGGGCGGTCCGAGCGTCCAGCGGGTCGAACCGCAGGAAGACGGCGAACACGAACACCCCGAGCAGGATGGAGGGGACTCCGACCATCACATCCACGGTCAGCTGCACGACCCGTCCGAACCGGTTGCGACCGTACTCGGACAGGAAGATGCCCGAGAACAAACCCAGCGGCAGTCCGACCAGCGACGCGACGCCGAGGAGGACGAACGTCCCCTCGATCGCCGGGCCGATCCCGCCGATCGGGCAGGCCGATTGGTTGATGCCGCACGCGGGGGGCGGCTCGGAAGTGTAGAACGACGGTCGCACGACCGCCGTGCCGCCGTTCTCCACCGCGGTCCGGACCAGGCTCGCCAGCGGATAGGCCGCCACGAGCAGGGCACCCACGACCAGGACGACGACCACGGCGTAGACGACCTTGCGACGAAGACGGCGGGACGATTGCCGGCGGAGGACCGCGGGCCACCACGGGGGTACGGCCAGGGTCGGCGAGGGGTTCCGGTCGGTGCGCGCCCGACCGAGCCGGAGGGGATGTCGGCGGCGAAGGAACCCGCGCTTCGACCGACCGGTCGCGTCGGCCGGGCGCATCATGAGCCGGGCGCCCAGGTTGAGGGCCAACGACAGGGCGAACAGGATCACGCAGAGCTCGTAGAGGGCACTGCTCTCGAGCCCGAACGAGTCGGTGAACCCGTTCACGAGGGTGCTGGGGATCGTGGCCCCCTGGGAGAGAAGCGAGGTGGGGAACCCCGTGCCTCCGCCGATGACGAGAGCCACCGCGATCGTCTCCCCGATCGCCCGGCCCAGCCCGAGCACGATCGCGGCCCCGATGCCCGGCGCGGCGGGGCCCAGCACGGCCATCCTCGTCGACTCCCACCGGGTGGCGCCGAGGCTCAGGGCGGCCTCGCGCTGTTGCCGGGAGACCGATCGAAGCGACTCTCGCGAGAACGCCGCGATCGTCGGCACGATCATGATCCCCAGGATGACCCCGGCCGTCAGGATCCCAAGGCCCAGCGGGGGGCCGGAGAATAGGAGGTGCCCGCCGGGAAGTCGGGCCAGCTCGGGCTCGACCGACGATGCCATCACCGGCTTCAGTACCTCGAGCGCCCAGAATCCGTAGACCACCGACGGGATCGCGGCGCCGAGGTCGACGAAGTACGCGAGGGGCAGGCGGAGGCGTTGGGGAGCGAACTCCGAGGAGAAGAGGGCCACCCCGAGGGCCACCGGGACCGCGAACAGCAGGGCCAGCCCGCTGGTCAGCAACGTGCCCACGATCGCGGGGCCGGCTCCGAACTGGTTCCGGGCGAGGTCCCACTGTCCGCTCGTGAGGAAGCCGAACCCGAACCGCTCGATCGAGGGCAGCGCGTTGGTCGCGAGGAGTGCGAACAGGGCGACCGCCAGGGCGAACACCAAGCCGGCCGCCGCGGCCGCGCCGCCGTGGAACGCGCCGCCTATCCGTCGGAAGAGGCGGGCCCGCTGCCGGACCCGGCGCGGACCGCCGGGTCCGGAATGCAGGTCGGCGGTGCCGGCCCCCCCCATCCTCAGGCGCAGCTGGGGATTGCCGCCTTATTGTAGTTCATGGTGGACAATCCGGAGAGCGCCGCGGACACCAGCCCGGCCGGGGGGTTCACGAACGGGAACGCCGTCTGGTTGAACGTCTCGCCCGTGGTCAGCACCCAGTGCAACCACTGGACCAGCACCTGCGCATCGCTCGCCGACGCCGTGTGCCCTGCCCCCGGGTTCTCGGGCACCATGGCGTAGACGATCGTCGCGAGCGGGTAGTCGCCCGCACCGGCAGCGTTGACGAACGAGACCGCGGACCAGTCGCCGTCCGAGGGCGGGAACGACGACGGGCTCGCGTTGTAGATGTAGTTTACGGCGGAGCGGGTCGCCGCCACCGAGGGGGCGATGTAGGCGGACGACGGGTTCTCGATGGAGGCGGTCGAGATCTTGTGCTCCTCCGCATCGTAGAGGTCCGTGTATCCGAGCGCCCCGGCCTGGCCGGAAACGTCTTTGATCATGGCAGAGTTTCCGCTGGCCCCGATTTCGTTCGCCGCGGCCGGGAACGCCGGCTGGATGGACGTCCCGACGTTGGTCGCCCACCACGTGCTCCCTTCGGAGAGATAGTCGGTCAGCACGTACGACATGCCGGCCTGGTCGGAGCGATGCACCGGGTAGACGGAGGCCGTGACCGCCGAAAGTCCGGGGTTGTTGGTCACGAAGGCGGAGTCGTCCCAGGCGGTGTAACCGCTGGTGCCGTTGTAGATTCCGACGATCTCGGCGGCCGTCAGGTTGAGCGGGCCGGAGTAGCCGGGAATGTTGTAGATCAAGGAGACCGCGCCGCCCGTCACGGGGAGAGTGAGCACGGTGCCGACGGCCGCGGTTAGGGCGGTGGTCTCGGTCGAGTTCAGCGGCTCGTCCGTAAGGGCGAAGTCGACCTGCTTGTCGGTCAGGGCGGTGATCCCGGCACCCGCTCCGCTGGCTTCGTAGTTCACGAAGTTCGACGAGGCGGCATCATACTCCGTGGTCCACTGGCTGACCAGGGCCGACGGGAAGCTCGCCCCGGACCCCTGCAGGGTCGTCCCGGTCGGACAGCCGGTGGAGGAACTGGACGCCGGAGCGAGGCCGTACCAGTGGGTGGCGTACCCGGTCCCCAGCAGGATCACGACGACCGCCGCGACGCCGAGGAGGGTGTACAGCCCGACCCGACCGCTCTTGCGCTGAACCTTGGGGCGGGGCTCGGCGGTCCCCCCGGGGGGTGGCGCGGTGGCCGTCATCCCGGAACCTCCGGAACGGTCCCACGACGTACGAGCGGGAGCCGGGGTAAGGTCGTCCGGCTCCGGAGGGTGGGGCTCCGGGCCGGACGACCGGGGTGGGAGGTAGTCGAAGCAGCGTGATGGCGCGCGGTTGCGCCCGCCGGGCCGGACGGGTCGGGGGTCACGCGGGGCTCGCGCGTCCCGTCCGTCGCCCGTCGGGCCGAGTTCGAAGGTTGCCGGCGAGATTCTCGGTCCAGGACGGTGGGAGTCATCGAGCGGTCAGGCACCGTGGGGGAGATAAAGTTCCGCCCGTGACCCGTTAATGACTGTATGTAACCTTTCGGCCCGCGGCGCGCGACCGGATCTCCTCGGCGGTCGCGGTCCACACGAACGGTCGGTCCGTCGCCTTGAGGGGCGAGAAGTGGTGATGGATCGCGCCCTGCAGTCGCGCGACGCCCGGTTGAGAGCCCGAGCGTACCCGCTTCTTCGTGAATTCGGTGAGGAGGCGATCGAGAAGCGACGGGCCGGACCCCTCGGTGGGGAGAAGGTGCAGGTAGAATCGAGGGTGACCAACGAGCCACCGCCGCACCTCGGGGTCCGTGGTCGCCACGCGGTTGTCGACGAGCAGGTGGACGTCCAGCTCCCGCGGGGTCTCACGGTCGATGGTCTGCAGGAACGCGCGGAACTCGGCCGCCCGACTGCGGGCCTGGAACTCGGAGATCGCCCGGCGCTCGCCCGGACGCAGGGCGGAGCCGCGGGCCCGCTCGTCCACCGAGAACGCCATCGCGCGCTCGGGCGGGTTGAGGTAGAGGCCCACGAAGTCGGTCACCTTCTGCACGAACTCGGGGCCGGCGCTGCGGCGGAACGACGCGGCCGCGCGCCGGGGTTCGAGCTGGTGCGCCTTCCACACGCGCTGGATCGTGGTCTTGCTGACGCCCATGTCCCGTGCGAGGCTTCGAGCGGACCAGTAGGGGGCGTTCGGCGGCCGGCGGCCGAGGGTGGAGCGGACGATCGCCTGGATCGTGGAGGTGGGGATCACGGGAGGACGACCGGGCCGGGGTGCGTCCTTCTCGATCCCCGGAACCCGCTGGGCGAGGAAACGCCGTCGCCAGAGAGCGACGGTGGCGGGCGTAGTGCCGAGCTCCTCGGCGATCGTCCGGTTCTGGGCGCCCTCGGCTGCCCGAAGGACGATGCGGGCTCGGAAAAGCCGCCGCGGCGGCGTGGCGGGTGCATGGATCCAGCCGCGGAGCTCGCGCCGCTCCGCGCGGGAGAGCCGGACCGAGGGTGCCTGCCGCACGGACACCCTTAGCCGGGCTCAGAACATAAACCAATGTATTAACAGGTCACGGCAGCAGGGATATCCGTGGCCCCCGCGTGGTCTCGCCCATGGTGCGAGCCCCCGCCGCCTCGAGTCGGTCCGGCGCCGCGGGCCGCACGGGACGGGGCGGAGCCACCGGCCCCGCTCGAGACGGGGCGCCGGCGGGCGACGAACGAGCGACCACGGGCCGGGTTGCGGAGCCGACCCGGTCAGCAACGACTTTCTATCCCGGCGGGCCTCGCCCGGTGGTGACCGAAGGCTCTCCGGCCGCCGCGGGCGGTTTCGTCGCGTGGATCGAGGGTCTCCCGGTCTCGGGCAAGACCACCCTTTCCCGCGCGGTCGCCGAACGACTGAGGGCCACGGGCCACAAGGTCGAGATCCTGGACGGGGACGAGGTCCGCCGGATGTTCTCCCCCGAGCTCGGCTACTCGCGCAAGGACCGGGAGTTCCACGCCCGCCGCGTGAGCTATGTCGCCCGGATTCTCGCGAGGAACGGGGTCGGCGTGCTGGTGGCGATGATCACGCCGTACGAAACGTCCCGCCAGGCGGCGCGCGCGACCGTTGGCGAGGGGTTCACCGAGATCTGGCTGCGCTGCCCGATCGAGGTCTGCCGACAGCGCGACACCAAGGGGCTCTACCAGTCCTCCGCCCGGTCCGGCGGTCCGAGGGTGACCGGAGTCGACGATCCCTTCGAGGAGCCGCTGAACCCCGACCTCGTCGTGGACACCGCGAACGGGACGGCGGCCGATGCGGCCCGGCAGATCCTGAATCACCTCGCGGACCGGAAATTCATCGCGCCGGACCCCCGACCGTGAGCCCGGCGTTCCGCCGGTCGGCGCGCCGGCCCGCGCCGTTCACCCGCGGACGGCGAGGACGAGCGAGCGGGCCCCGGTCTCGATCGGATCGAGGGTGGGGAGCAGCTGGGGCGTCTCGACACTCTTGACCGACAACGAGAACTGAATCTCGATCACCGCGCCGGCACCCTTCACGTGGATCGTCCCGCTGCCGGGGTCCGCCTTGAGCCCGGTCACGGCCGGGATGCCGAAGTGGTAGGTTCCGTTCGGCAGCGAGACGTTGATGTACGACGAGGTCGACGTGAACGTCTTCGAGTGGATGTCAACCGACCACTTGGTACCGGTGGGCAGGCCGGTCCCCTCGAACGACAGGACGTAGAGTACCCGCGTGAAGGTGACCGTGAAGTTCACGGGTGCCCCGAAGACCGTGACGTTCCCCTTCCCCCCCGTGGTCGTGTTCAGGAGGGTATTCAGGACGACCACGCTCCACCCGGGCACCGGCTTCACGGCGAACGAGTGGGTCCCGTTCGCGACGTCCACCACGAGCGTGGAGTGCGACGAGCCGGTCGTGAGCGTACCGACCGTGACCTTCCATGAGAGCTTCTTCTCCACGAGTCCGGTCTCGGTGAACGTCACCGCGTAGGTCCGAGGATGGAACGGAACGCTGAAGGTGCGGCTCTGGAAGACGGTCAGCAGACCCGCTTCGTGCGGGGTCACCTCGCCGGCGATCGGTCCGACGACGTAGTTGTAGTTCCCGTCGGTCACGTCGAAGGCGATCGAGGTGCCGGTGCTGTTTCCGGAGGCGTTCGACCCCCAGGTGGTGGTGGTCGTCCCGTTGATCGCGACGGACCATTGCGTACCGACCGGCAGGCCCGTCTCGCGGAATGTGAGGAGGCTGATGTCCGACCCGAGCTTCAGTCGGATCGGGAGCGTGGAGCTCGCGTTCGACACCGTGAAGAGGAGACCGCCGGGGGAGGCCGGCGTGGTGTAGGGAGCGAGGGCCACGAACCGGTACGTCCCGTTCGGCAGATCGACGGTGTGGTTCGCCAGCGTCGTGGTGAAGTTATCGAGGACGATCGACGTGTTCGAGGCGTTCTCGACCATCGCCTTCCATTTCGGCGCCACCTTGGCGCGGCCCGAGGTCACGAGCTTGACCTCGAACAAGGAACCGGGGATCAGCGGGTGCAGGTCCCCGCCCGGATAGATGTACGTCGCGTCGTAGTACGAACCCCCGAGTATCTGCCGGATCGGGGTGGTGGCGTTCTCGACGTACGGGAGGAGGCCGAACGGGTTGTTGGCCCCGTTGAACGAGTTGGCCGCGAGCCCGTAATCCCACCAGAAGTTGCCGCCCTGCCAGGAGGTGTTGATGACGCTGCCGAAGAGCCCGATGGTCGGGAAGCCGGCGACGTAGTGGACGGCCCCCGCCCGCTGCACCGCGATGTTCCAGTCGTTGCCCACGAACGTCTGCTTGACGCCCGTGTAGAGGTTGATCGGGAGTTCCCACGCGGTGGTCGCGGTGGCGAAGTAGTTGTTGTAGATGAGATCCGGGGCCTCCGCAATCTCGAGCCCGAGGTCGAAGCTCGGCGGGACCAGCGCCGTACAGTTCGGGGCGGACGGGCAGGACGACGGCGGCGCCACCTGCCGGAACGTGTTGTTCCATACGGTGTTGTTGCCGCCGCCCACGTCGGCCGGGCCGAAGAAGGTCCCGCCGCTGTAGAGCAGCAGGCCCTGGCTTTGCGTCGTGAAGTGGTTCCGCGCGATCAGGTTGCCGCTCGACTCGTAGAAGATCACGTTGAACGCGTTGAACGAGAGCGGGTCGTACGCGGTCTCGCTGAACCACCCGCTGATGTTGGCCCCGTCCAGGAGAGCGACTCCCGAGACGTTCCAGAACCACATCGGGAGGTCGTTCTCCTGGGACAGGTTCGGACCGGGGGACTGGAACGTGTTCGTGGTCGTTGCGAAGCTCGGCGGCCGGTAGAGCTCCGTGGAGACCGAAACGTCCTTGAGGAAGACGCCGGGGAAGACCGGGAACGCGTAGTCGTTGTACAGACCGAAGACCGGGGCCAGCGGACCCACCGAATTGTTGAACAGGTAGTACGGGAGCGTCGGCGTTCCCGATCCGCTGGAGGATATCGCCGCGACCTGGTCGTTCGAGAACGCCCAGAGCGGCGTGTAGACCCCCGCCGACGGGGTCGCGTTGAGGGTGATGTTGTACACCTGGGCCCCGCCCAGAATCGTCACGTTCAGCAGGACCGGTGCGTAGTCGCTCAACTCAACGGTGATGGCGTACGACCCCGGGGTCAGCCAGAACGTGTCGGTGTAGACGTTCGGGGCGTACGTGGTCTCGCCGACGACGAAGTTGGGGGAGCCGCTCGTCGGCGTGACGAGCGTGAAGGCGTTGGACGGGTTCTCGCCGAGCGTGAGGGGGTACGACCCTTCCGCCCCGGTCGCGTTCCAGAGCCCGCGAAGGACCGGCGGACCGGTCGTCATCGTGCCGTAGCTGCTGACGCCGTTCGGTCCGCCCGGCGCGTTCGACCAGGCCACGTTCGCGCCGGTGACCGTTTCCCCGGTCTCCCCGCCGTAGTTGAAGGCGGAAGGGACGGACGCGTAGGTCCCGCCGCCCGTCCTGTACTCGAGCGCGAGCTGGGCGTCCGCCGCGAACAGGTCCGCCTGACTGCCACCGCCCGGCCCGCCGAGGTCGAGCTCGAAATCGTCCGTGAGACCGATCGGGTTGTACTCGAGACCGTTGGCCGTGTAATTCGACGGCACGGTCACCGCGACCCCGTCCTTCGCTCGTTGCGAGTTGAAGACGACGTAATCGTAGGTGGGGAAGCTGAAGCTCTCCCCCGGCCCGGTGATCGAGACCGAGAAATCGACCGCGTCCCGCCCGTCGGCGATCGTGGAATTCAAGAACAGGACCGCGTCGAAAGGGTACGTCACCGCCCTTGGCAGGATGAGCTCGGCGAAGTAGTAGGAGGTCCCGACCTGCTCACCGTGGGGACCGTGCTTGTAGAAGGTGTTGGACGACAGGGGCCCGCCGGAGAAGTTCCAGACGTTCGTGACGAACACCATGAAGTGCGTGGCCGGATTGTACGAGATCACGTTCTGGGTCCAGAACGAGTAGTTGGAGACTCCGAACAGCGTCACGTTCGTGACGACGGCGTTGAGCTGGATCCCGAAGGCGTCGGGGGTCGAGTCGTACAGGTCCATCGGCTGGATCCCGGTCCCGTTCGCATCGACCTCCGCCCGGAGACTCGTCGTGTTCAGGGTCGTTGCCACGACGGAACCGCCCGGGCCGGCGCTCAGACCGTAGTCCGCCAGACCGATCGGCGCCGGGTCACCGGTGTAGAGCGGGGTGACGTGCCCCTGGGATGCGGCGCGGGCCTCGGCGGCGGGCGACGCGGACGGCCGGGGCACGTAGACCACCTGCGAGCTGATCCCGGCTGCGCGGGAGGCGGCGAGCGCCGCCTCGGCCATCGAGGCCGCCGAGTTGGAGCTGCCGCGGGCCGGCGCCGAGTCCGACGTGGCGGCGGGGGCCGACGCCGAGAGGATCGGCACCGCGGAGGCGCTCGATGCCGACGGAGCCGAGGGGGAGGGACCCGCGGAGGGGACGCCGACCAGGCCCAGCGCGGAGCCGACGACCATGAGCCCGGCCGCCACGGCGAGCGCGACGCGCGCCCGAGGAGAGCTCATAGAGAGGACTGACGGCGACACGCCTCTTTAACCTTACATGGCCCGGTCGGCGTGAAATCGAGGGTGCGCGGCCACCCGCCGGAGGCCGGTCGGGGGTTTCGCCGGGGCGGCCGGACCGGTGGTTCGCTGCCTCCGGCTCACAGCTCGTCGGGCTCGACGTACCGCGAGTGCTGGGGCCGCCTCGGGCGGGGGGGCCGGTCGGGAGGGCCCCGCGGCGCGGGGGGCTCCGGCGGGCCCCGTCGCCGGCGTCGGATCACGATCACGAGGAGCAGCGCCCCGGCGGCCGCGACCCCTCCGACCAGGACGTAGCCCCAGACCCCGAGGCCGAACAGGCCGGTCGACGGCTGCGTGATCGTGACGACGATCGGGTGGCCGACGGGCCCGTGGATCGTGACCTTCCCGCTGGAGGGAGAGGCGGTGAATCCGCTGGAGAGCTTGCTGACCGACCAGTCGTAGGTCCCGTTGGTGAGCTGGAACGTGAACGCGACGGTGATGACGTTCGTCTGCTGGAACGTCCCGACGGTCACGGTCCAGGTCGGGTAGACCCCCGGCCCGGCCGACGCTTCGATGACCAACGCGTAGGTCACCGGAAGGAAGACGACCAGCACCTTCGCCGGCGTGGCCCCGATGACGAACGAGGAGGTACGGACGTCCGGGGCCCACGAGCGGTTCTCGCTCGCCACCCGGTACTTGTACGACCCGTACGTCAGGTTCGCGGAGACGTTCGGGCCGGTTGCGTGCAGGGACGGCTCCCCCGTGATGTTCGCGTACCAGGAGAACGGGAAAGGGGGCCCCTCGGCCGAGAACGTGACGTTGCCGTAGGCGATCGCCATGTCGAGGGAGACCGCGGTCGGGCCCCCAGCGACCAGGACCGTGCCGTTGGGCGGAGACGACGCCCAGCCGCGGGCCGAGACGCCCACACTCCATTCGTAGGAGCCGTTCTGGAGGAGGGTCGAGACGTTCGTGACCCCCGGACCGGCCGAGAGGTCCGGCCCCGTGGTGAGGTTCACGTACCAGGTCGTGCCGGCCGGCAGGGTTCCGGATTCGGTCCACGTGACCGTGTACCGCACCGGCTGTACCTGGACGATCCCCTGGACGGCCGCCCCCGCCTCGAATCCGAAGGTCCAGGTTCCGCTGGTGTCGAAGGTGTAGGTGAGGTTGGAGGCGTTCTCGACGGTCTGTTGGCTGGCCGCGGTGAGCACCGAGGTGTCGGCGGTCTCGAACGTGGCATCGCCGGCCGGCTCGACGTACGCGCTCACGGTGCCGTCGGTCGTCTCCCCGAAGTTGGCCGTGCCGCCGTCGACCGCGCCCCCGACCCCCGGCGCGGCGGTGAAGGCGAACTGCGGCGAGAGGAATCCGGAGGCGCTCGCGCCGTCCCGCGGCCCGTCGGTGTAGTTCACTCCCTGCCAACTGTACGACCACGGACGAGTTCCAACGATGTAGGAGGCGCCCGGGACCGGAAGGGTGAGGGTGCCGGTGCCCTTGACACCGTAAGAGAACTGGACCAGCGGCTCGCTCGTGGCGGTGCCCGGAACGAACTGCGTGGTGAGGTTGAGGTACGCCGGAAGAGTCTCGACGAGCCCGTTGGCAGGGAACGACCACTCCACGACGGTGAGGTTCGGGTAGATCCCCGCGAACGGGAAGGAGACCCAGCCCGTGAAGTTCATCGCCCACCCCGCGGTCTCATGGTGCAGGAAGACGATGCTCTGGATCCAGTAGATCGGGGCGCCCAAGCTGTCCGCGAGGAAGAAGTTCTGCTGGAACGAAGCGTTGTACGCGGTGTTAACGCCCCCCCCCAACGTAGCCGGCAGCGAGGACGACACCTCGAGCCCGTTGAGGGCCACCCGGTCCTGCAGCCCGTCCAAGTGCCCGTAGACACCCACCGAAGAGACGTTCAGTGCGAGCGCGGTGAAGTTGTACGCGTCGAGCGAGCCCCACCCGGTAACGAGGTCCCAGCCGGGGCCCGCGACGTACCGGTAGTTCGAGCCGTTGACGACGTCCCGCGTGGGCAGGACGGGGAGGGTTGAGTCGTACGGCCGGGCGCAGGTCAGCCCCTGCACCGCGGTGCCGCAGCTCGGGGCCGCGTCCTGGAGGTTCGCCCAGTAGTACAGGCTCGGGTCGAAGAACCCGAGCGGATGGGCGCCGGCCGAGGTCATCGCGTGATCGATCTCGGCGACCAGGCCGGCGACGACCGAAACGGAGACGCCGGTACCCGACGTCGACCGGTACGGCTCCCCGACGGAGGCGTTGGTGGCCAGGTACTGCCTCCCGCGTACGGTGATGGTCAGCAGCGTGTTGTTGGCGATCGCCGCGAGATCCGGATCGCCTCGGCCGTTCCCGGAGAGGAGCCGGTTGGCGGACGTGTCGAGCTGCCAGCTGGGTTCGGGGATGACCGCGCTGATTCCGCCGCTCGAGCCCGCGGGCCCGCCGTACTTCAGGGACGCCGACCAGGCGATCTCCCGGGCTATGTGCAGCGTCGTCGCGCCGAGCGTGAGGGTGGTCCCCCCCACGGCCACGTCGCCGAACGTCTTGTACGCCATCGACGCCGGGAACGTCGCGTTCGAGCCGGGAAAGTAGAGGCTCTCCGGATTGTCGCTCGAGTTCCCGGATTCGGCCAGGACCGTGATGCCCCGCGCCTGGGCCTGCTCGAGACTGGCGAACCACGCCGAGTCGTTCTGGTCGGTCATCGCCCACGCGTTCGACACCACGGAGACGTTCTCGAGGCCGGCGACCACGCTCGCGCCCAGCGAGGCGGGCGGGCTCAGGATGTCGGCGAACGCGGTGTCCAGGTCGACGAGGCTGTCGTCGGGACCGTAGACGGTGTAGATCTGGGCCCCGGGCGCGGTCGACCCGATCGTTTCGAGGTCGATCGTGTTCTGGAGGGTCGCGCCCGTGGAGTCCCAGGAGGCGAAGCAGCCGGGGCCGGGCGCGGAGTCGAGCGGCACGGCGTAGGTCGCGGGGTGGGGCTCGCCCGTCGGGAGCGTCTCGTTGAAGAAGGCGTCGATGTCCGCCGGGTCCCACGGGCCGACCGGCGTGCCGGTCGATAGCGTGCCGCAGCCCGTGCTGGTCGAGGCCCCGGTGTAGTTTCCCGACCAGAGGATCGTCGCCACCGTCGTGTTCGTCGGGTAGCCGCTGGTCGCGAACAGCGACTGTTCGTCGTAGGCGACCTGGAGATCGGGGGCGTACTCGAGCTGGGAGCCGTTCACCGTCGGCGGTGCCAGGTACCCGTCTACGGACGGGGATGACGCGGAGGCACCGGCACCCGGTTGGACGACGGTGTCGGTGGCACCGCCCGATCGGACGCGCGCGGCCGTCCCTATCCCGACCACCGACAGGACCGCCGCGGCGAGCGGGGCGGGTAGCTGTGCCGTTCCGGTCGGCGCGAGGTAGGTCGTTCCGGCGTCCCGGTACGCTCGAAGCGGGTCGTGGAAAATCGCGGATACCACCGGGGCCGACGTCGAAAACGAGATCGCCGCCCGGTCCGGCAGGACGGTGAGGTTGGAGACCCCGAAGGAGGCGAAGTAGTCGAC
>JASHSP010000023.1 GCA_030038655.1 Thermoplasmata archaeon
CCGGGCCACCGGCAGCGCGGGGGGGGCGGACCGCGACGGGCGGGTCCTGCGCGCGGTTACAGCGCCACCGCGCCCTTGATTTCGGAGTCGTTGACGAACCCGATCACTTCGAGCCCTCGACCGGTGCCGGCGAGCGACTGGGAGGTGACGAGGATCAGCGCCGACCCGTTCTCGATCGTGAAGTCGCTCGGCCCCGGCGCCACGAGGGTCCAGGAGGCACCCTCGGTGTACCCGAGGAGGTTCGCTCCCGCCGGCGACGCGAGCACGGCGTACCAGAGCGCGGAGCCGCTCGGGGGCGAACCCGCGCAGACGTCGGTGCTGGTCGCGTTCGCGAATGCCCCGGGGTCGGCGATGTAGTCACCGTCCCAGATCTCGTAGACGCGAACGTACACTTGGCCCGTCGCCACCGGCTGGGAGGAGTTCACCCAGGGAACGGACTCGACGTACGCGGTGCCTCCGCCGCCGCAGACGACCGAGCTCTCGGTCGGCGTCCCCAGGTTCACGGTGATCGGTGGCCCCGGTGGCGTCGGCGAGAAGCTCGCCCCGGAACCGGCCGAATACGGTCGCTCGGTGGCGATGAGCGACGCACCGACCAGGATAGCCGCGATCAGGATGTAGTTCGCGAACCGCTCCCGCCGGGCGCCCACATCCTCCGCGTGGGTCCGCCGAAATGCGCGGGCGCGACCGTCGAACGACCCGACGCGGCGGCCCCGGGCGACGAGCGAGGGGGATCCGGCGGCACGGGCTCCGGTGGCGGCGGCCCCCGGCGGAGGGACGGGGGCCGGGGGTCCGGCGCTCACGAATCCTCCGCCGGGCGAGGGATCAGCTCCAGGTACGCTTCCTCGAGCAGAAGCGACGTGTTGGCGAACTGGACCACGGGCGCCACGCTCTGACAGGCGGCGAGCAGGCGCACGCGGGTCGCGTCGCTCCCGTCAAAGGAGATCCGCCACCGCCGTTCGGAGAGGGCGGAGAGGTCGGCCGCGACGGCGCGCACGCCCGACATCGCGGCCGGGTCGACGCGCCGGTCGAACTCGACGTCCACCTCCCGCGAGCGGATCCGGCCGGCCACCCGGTCCACCCGGTCCCGGAGCAGCACGCGGCCGTGGTCCAGGAAGACGAGCTGGTCGCACACTTCGCTCACCTCGAACATCTGGTGGGAGCTCATGAACACGAGGTGGTCGCGCTTGAGCTGGTTGAGCGTCCGCCGGACGAGCACCCGCTCGGCCGGGTCGAGCCCGCTGGTCGGCTCGTCGAGGAGGAGGACGGACGGGTTCCCCATGAGGGCCGACGCGAGCGCCACCCGCTGGAGCTGGCCCTTGGACAGCCAGCCGACCCGCTGGCCGAGGGGGGGCAGGTCGAGCAGGGCATGGCACCGGTCGACCTCGCGGTCGATGTCGTCGCGGTTGAGCCCCCGAGCCCGGCCCACCGCATCCAGGGCTTCCAGGACGTTCAGCGTCGGATACGGCTCCGGCGTCTCGATGAGCGCGCCCACGTCCCAGAGAGCCTGCTTCCGGTCGACCATCGGGTCGACGCCGTTGACGTAGGCATGGCCGGCGGACGGACGGAGCAGTCCGACCAGGAGCTTCAACGTCGTGGTCTTTCCGGCACCGTTCGGCCCGAGGTAGCCGACCGCCCCGGCACCCTCGTACCGGAAGGAGATGTCGGTGAGCGCGGGGGGGCCGGTCCGGAACGACTTCGAAACCCCCGCCAACTCGAACGAGCCCATGGGTCACCCGGTGGACTCCTTGCGCTGGTAGAGGTACGCGCTCAGGGGCAGGAAGACGGCCACGTACCCCGCCATGATCTCCAGCCCTTCGCTCACCGTCGCCGACCAGATCGTGTAGTACTGGTCCTCGCCCAGCGGGACGGTCTGGAGGTGCACGAAGTCGGTGTCCAGCACCGCGGCCATCGCGCCCCCCGCGTAGCTCAGCGAGAACCACGGCTCGAATCCGGCGAGCTCGATCGTCCCCTGCAGCGTCGCGAACCCCACGTACAGCGCGAGCACCGTCACCAGGACGCCCGCCGCCGGGGAGCGGACGAAGGCGCTGATGCAGAACGCGACGCTCAGCGCCGCCAACGTGAACACGGCGGCGATGGCGTAGGAGGCCTCCAGGAGCGTCCACGGGATCGACCCCGCTCCGAAGAAGTACACAGCGCCGACCGTGCCGAAGACGTAGTAGACCCCGACGATCGCCATCGTCACGAGCGCCGCGGCCGCGTACCGGCCCGCGAGGAGGACCGGGCGGCGGATCGGCAGGACCAGCATGTAGTAGCCCGTCCCCGTGGAGAAGTCGACGCTCAGGGCGTCCCCTCCGAAGAACGCGGCGGACAGGACCACGAACAGTCCGGTGTAGACCAGGTAGTTGCTGAGGTACTCGGACGGCCGAAACAGCTGCTGGACTCGAACGGTCGCGATCCCGGCGTCGACCTCAAAGGCGAGCGTGAGGCCGGCGATCAGCACCACGAACGCGAGGAGCCCGTAGAACCGGTTGGTCCGGACGTAGTGGCTGAGCTGGTGGAACGTGACGAACACCCACTGCTCGAAATCCGTGACCGTCTGGCGAACGACCGGGCCGAGTTCCCCCTCCGGGAACCCCACGGTCGGAGCGTCGGTCATCGTCGGCACCGGAGCCGGGACGTCTCGCGCCGGCGTCCGCGAGGAGGACCCGGGCCGCGAGCCGGGCGGCACCGGGCGAGAGGGCGGCCCACGATAGCTAAAGCCCTCGACCCGGGCTTAAATCTTGGGTCGAGGAGCGGGGGCGGTCTCGGTACGGTCCAGCGCACGGAGGGGCTATCTAGACCGTCCCGGCCTCGTACGGTCGATCCGAGGGGGCCCGGGAGGAGCCATGAGCGTCCGAGGGATGTTCGCGCTCGCGATCGCCGTTCTCGTCGTCGTGTCCGCGGTCGCCGTTTCCTCCGCCGGGGCTCGTCCCGTCGCAGCCCGCCCGTCCTCGCCCGGGGCGAGGGGATGGATCAACATCTCCGCGGAACCGGACTACCGGTTCCAACCGTCCACCTTCGAGAACGTGCCGACGAACGCCAACATCACCGTGACCTTCACGGACGACGACGTCATGCAGCACTCGTTCAACATCTCGTCGCGGGAAGGGTTCGTGATCCCGGCGGGGTACACTCCGACCCAGATGAGCGCCCTGTTCGCGGCGTATCCCCCGATCTTCTCGCTCGAGGTGAACTACAGCGGCGACGTCGCGGTGGGGACCTTCCACTCGAACGACACCCCGGGATGGTACGAGTTCGTGTGCAACGTCTCGGGTCACTTCCAGAACGGGATGTACGGGTTCATCGCGTTCGGCGAGAACCTACCCGCCAACCTCACGGTGCCGCAACGCGTCGGGGTGGGCGGCGGAACGATCTCCCCCGCCGAGGCGGCGGTCGGCGCGGCGATCGTCCTCGCCGCCGCGGTCGTGATCCTCCTCGGGCTTCGCCACCGCGCCACCGCACGGACGCCGCGCGACCCGCGGGCGCGGAGGGGCCGGCGTGGGCCGCCCCCGCGGCACGGCCCCCCCGTTCACGGCGACGTCACGTTGAAGTAGAGGACGAACCCCGACGGCCCCACGTCGGGCAGGGACGGTGCCAGGACGAACCCCGCCAGGGCCCACGTTTGGTTCGCGGTGAATCCGACCGTCACGGTCGCCTGGGCGTAGAGGGGATAGCAGCAGGCCACCCAGCCCGGCTTGAAAAGGCCCGGATCCGAACCGCTCGTCGTGATCGAGAAGTTCGAGATCGTCTCATACTGGGTCCCGTTGTTGGTCACGTTGAAGTAGAACCAGAACCCGGCCTCGGCCGGAGAGTAGTTCTCGTCCGCGAACGGACGCGCCGGGCAGTGTCCGCAGATATCCTGACCTTCGAGGGCGGGGAAGTAGCCGCTCGACGAGCCGAGATAGTCGATCCCCCCGATCACCTCGGCGACCGACTCGTTGTACGGGTTCGGGTTGAACCCCGAATGGTCGCCACCCCCCGAGCCGCCCCCCCCGGTCGCCGGGCCCCACCAGAACCAGTCCGTGGCGATGCCCGTCCAGACCACCACCTCCACGCAGACGATGGCCGCGAGCAGAAGCGTCCACGGGCGCCGCGCGGCCCCCCGACGGCCCTTCCGGAATCTAGGTCCCCCACCGGGCCAAGCCGGCCGGGCCGCGGGGTGCCCACCGACGGTCGGGACCGATCGGATCCTCATCCGTCGAGTACCAGGCGCCGACTCCGCAGATATTCCTTACCTCGAAGCGGAGGGAGGGCGATTCGAGCGAAGGGAACTGTTTGCTCTCGGAAGTTATTTGGCCCACGGAGCCTTCACGCGCCGCCATGGAGACCCGCCGGGACCGCCCCGACCGGTCCGGGGTGGTGGTGGGCCTTGTCCTTCTCTTGCTGGTCTCCTCCGCGGCGGTCGCCGTCGCGGGTTCGGGGGGTCCGACGTTGGCGGCCAGCGCCGCCAGCTCGACATCGTCCCCCCTCCCGACGCGGACCGCCGAAGCGGCTCCCGCGTTGGGCGAGCTCGCCGCACCGTGGGCGGCGATCCCCCGGGCGCCCGCTCCGTCCTCGGGGGCTCGCGCGGTGCCGGCCGGGGTGGCGCCGCAGGGTGGTTCGTTCCTCCCCCCGGTTTCTGTCGCGGTGGGGGCCACCCCCTGGTTGACGCTGTATGACCCCGCCGACGGCGACGACTACGTTCTGAACTCGGGCTCGGCCAACGTCACGATCCTGAACAACACGAGCTACGTGGCCACGGTCGATCTCGGCTACGCTCCCGAGTCGGCGGTCTTTGACGACTCGAACCGGTGCGTCTACGTGGCCGGGTTGGACTCGTGGAACGTCTCGGTGATCTGCGGCACCTCGATCTTCACGACGATCGACGTGGGCGGCTGGGTGAGCGCGCTGGCGTACGATCCCCCGACCTACGCGGTGTACGTGGTGGACTACGAGTTCGACAACGTGACCTCGTGGTACGGCGACGAGTTCCTGGCGTCGACCCACGTGGGGACCGAGCCGTTCGGGGCCGCGTACGACCCCTTCAACGGCCACGTCTACGTGACGAACTACGGGTCCTCGAACGTGAGCATCCTCAACGGATCGGTGGTCGCGGGAACCGTCCGCACCGGTGCCGGCCCGCTGACCCCGTACCCCGACCCGGGGAACGGCTACGTGTACGTCCCCTGCTACAACTCCTCCAACATCTCCGTGGTCGACAGCCTCACCCACGCGGTCACGCTGACGGTCGGGTCGCTGCCGTACTACGCGACCTACGACCCCGCGACCGAGGAGATGTACTTCTCCAACGTGGCGTCGGGCTACCTGAGCGTGCTGGACGGCCTGGAGGTCGTGGGGTCGGTGTACGTCGGCGTGACCCCGTACGGCGCGACCTACGACCCGACGAACGGTTACGTCTACGTGGCGGGGGGCGGCGACGACGAGGTCGCGGTCGTCAACGGCACCACCGTGCTCGGAACGATTCCGGCCGGCACCACCGCGTTCAACGCGACCTACGACCCGGGGAACGGGTTCGTCTACGTCACGAACCTCGCGTCGAACAACGTGACGGTGCTCAACGCCGCCCAGCACTCCGTCACCGTGCCACCGAGCGGGGACAATCTCCCGACCCATGCCACGTGGAGCCTCGTCGTCGGCGGTCACACGACCGTCGGAACGAAGGGGTCCTCCGCGTCGCTTTCGGTCCCCAACGGGACCTACGAGTACTTCGTCCGTGGGCCGAAGGGGTACGTGGTCTCCGACCTGGCGCCGGTCGGAAACCTGACCGTCAGCGGCACGACCGTCACGGCGAACGGCGAACCGGTCTCGGCGGCGGTCTTCACCCCGGGGCAGACGACCGGGACGATCTTCTCCCGTTCGGGCCTCCCGAAGGGGACCCCCACGTGCGTCGTGTTCGAAGGGGAGAAGGTGTGCGTCACCAAGGGCACGGTCAGCATCACGAACCTCACCCCCGCGACGTACCAGTACAGTGTCGCCCCGCTGCCGGGATACTCCGAGACCGTCAAGGTCGACGGGGTCGCGGCGCCGACGTCCGGCTGGCTTACGCTCACCGAGAAGCACGCCACGATCAGCGTGAAGTACACGCCGGTGACCTACGCGCTGGGCTTCTCGGAAACCGGACTCGCTTCGGGGAAGGCGTGGACCGTGAAGATCAAGGGGGAGCTCAGCGGGCACCCGTTCGCCGAGAGCCGAAGTTCGAAGACGGCCTCGATCTCGTTCTCGGTTCCGAACGGCAGCTTCAGCTACACGGTCGAGCACGTCAAAGGCTACGCGTGGGCGGGCAACGGTACGGTGACCGTTGACGGGGGTCCGGTCTCCGTTCCGGTGACGTTCGCTCCCGCTCCGGCCGCGCTCTCCGATCGAATGGTCCCGGTCCCGCCGGCCGCGCCGGGGTTCGACTCCCCGACCCTGCCGGCGCGGGAACCGGCCCGAGCGGCTCCCGGGTAGGGCACGCGAACGAGAGGAATCGCGGTCGGCGCCGCGGGGGGATCTCGTTCCCCGAGCCCTTAATCCTCGGGCTTCCTACGGACGGGCGTGCCGCCCCGACGTCGGCTGGCCGCCCTGATGCTCACCGACATGGTGGGGTACACGTCGGCCACGCAACGCAGCGAGTCCGAAGCGCTGCGTCGGCTCGAAGAGCATCGCGTGGTGGTTCGACGGGCCCTCCAGGAATTCAACGGCCGCGAGGTCAAGACCCTCGGCGACGGATTCCTGGTCGAGTTCGGGAGCGCCATCGATGCGGTCGAGTGCGCCCGCGAGATCCAGCGCCGGTTCCACGAACGAAACGCGACCCCCGGGACCGACCGGATCGACCTCCGCATCGGCCTGCATGTCGGCGACGTGGTCGTCGAGGGGAACGACATCCTGGGCGACGCGGTCAACCTCCTCTCCCGACTCGAGCCTCTCTCCGATGCTGGCGGGATCCTGGTCTCCGGCTCGTTCCTCGAACAGGTCCAGGGCAAGATCGACTTCCCGTTCGAAGCGATCCCGACGCCGCCGCTCAAACACATCCTGAGACCGGTGTCGATATACCGGGCCGAACTCCCGTGGCTCGCGCCCCCCGTTCCCCGCGTCACTCCCTGGACCGACCGGGACAAGGAACTGGAACGGCTGCGAACCCTGCTCGAGGTCGCTCGCCGGGGGGATGGCCGGGTCGTCGTCCTCCGCGGCGAGGCGGGGGTCGGCAAGACGCGGCTCGCGGACAAGCTGCTCGAGGTCGCGGAACCGACGGGATTCCGCGTACTCCGGGGACGGGTGCACCGCGGTGAGAAGGACGTCCCGTACGCTCCGTGGGCCGAAGCGGTCCGGTCGTTCGCCCGCGAGGCCACGGACGAAGCGCTCGCGACCGCATGCGGAAAGCATCCGGAGGAGATCGTCCGGCTCGTTCCCGAGCTGGCCGACCGGCTGAAGCCGCCCCCCGCCACCCCCGCGGGGTCGCCGGACGAGGCGCGCAACCGGTTCGCGGACGCGATCGTCCAGTTCTTCCTCAACGTCGCCGCGGAGCAGCCGCTCGTGCTGTTCCTCGACAGCGTCCAATGGTCCGACCCCTACTCGTGCCAGCTCCTCCTCCGGGCCTCCGCCAAACTGCCCGGAGCCCGCTGGTTCCTGCTCACCGCCTTCCGCGACGGCGACCCCTCCGAAACCCCCGAAGCGGGGCAGCTCTGGGCAACCCTTCGGTCCGAACCGGCGTTCGTTGCCGAAACGCTGGCCAAGTTCTCCGCGGCCGAGCTCGGCGAGATGCTGGACGCGTTGCTCCCGCGACCGAAACTCTCGGCCGACCTCCGGCGGCTCCTGTACGAGCGGAGCGACGGCAACGCGCTCTTCGCCGAGGAGCTCGTCCGCCAGATGGTCGAGGCGGGGTCGCTCGTCCGCTCGAAGGCCGGCTGGGAACTCCGGTCGGGGGGCCCGCTGAAGGTGCCCGAGACGATCCGCAACCTCCTGCAGGAGCAGCTGGACCGCCTCGACCCGGTATCCCTTCAGGTCCTCCGCGCGGCGTCGGTCGCCGGCGGCCGCTGCTCGTACGAGGTCCTGCGGCGGATCGCGGACCTCTCGGACGACCTCCTGCTGATCTCCCTGGAACGCGCCCTGCAGGCGCGTCTGATCGAGGAGCGGGTCACGCCCACCGGCGGGGTCGAGCTCGGCTTCCGCGACGCCCAGACGTGCCAGTTCCTCTACGAGGGGTTGAGCCTGGTCCGAGCCCGCAACTACCATCGGAAGCTCGCCGACGTGCTCGAGCAGCTGCCGGCTCCCGAGCGGGCCGCCTCGCTGGGCGCGCTCGCCGACCATTTCCACCGGGGCAACGTCCCGGCGAAGGCGCTCTCGTACTCGGTTGCCGCGGGCCGTCGGTCCGCCGAGCTGTACGCTCACGAGGAGGCGATCCGGCAGTACCAGGTCGCGCTCGACCTGATGGAGGAGACGGGGGCGACGCCGGCGGAGCGCGCGGAGGTCCTGGCCTCCGTGGCCAAAGAACTGGAAATCCGGGGCCGGACGACCGACGCCGTGGCGAGATACGAGGAGGCCGCGAAGATCTGGGAGAGCGTGGGGGAGGTCCGGAGGGCCTCCGCGATCCACTCGTGGCTCGCCATCCTGCTCAACGATCTCGCCGGCCAGCAGGCCCGGGTCCTGATCCATTCCGAGCGCGCGGTCGCCCTCCTCGAGACCACCGCCGAATCGGCCGAGCTCGCCCAGGCGTACTACAGCCTCGCGACCAACACCAGCCGCTGGGGCAACGACCCCGTCCGCGCCCGCACGCTGTTCCGCCGGGCCGTGGAGCTCGCCGCGCGCACGGGAGACCTCCGCACCGAGGCGTGGGGAGGTTACTTTCTCGCTATCGCGTCGCCGATCTCGCAGAAGCGCGAAGCGGTGGAGCTGGCCCGGAGAATCGTGGCCAAGCTGGCCGAAGCCGATCACGAGACCGCTCCGGGGATCCTCCTGAACGTCGCGACCGTCCTCTATCTGGCGGGGCTGGGGGACGCGCCCGGTGCGCGCGCGCTGCTCGAACGGGCCCAGGAGGTCTCCCGCCGCAAGGGGATACGCCGGCACGACGCCGCCATCGCCCTGAGCCTCGCGGAGGTGCACCGGCTGCTCGGGGAATGGGACGTGGCCGAGGCGCGGGCCCGTGAGATCCGGGAGCGCGAGCCCGAGGAGAACGTGCTGGATCACGTGGAGGCCTGGGTACTGCTGATCCGGACCGCGACCCAGCGGGGACGGATCGAGGACGCCAGCCAGTCGCTCGCCCGACTGGAAGGCTCCCGGTACCGAGAGATCCTGGAGACCCCCGAGGCGCGCCTGCCCCTCGCCGTCCTGCGCGCCGACCTGCGGTTCGAGGCGGACGACCCTGCCGGGGCGGCGGCGGCCCTGGCCCCCGCCTTCCTCGACCCGTCCGTCGAGGAGCCGGAGATCTCGCACGCTGTCGTCTGGACCCAAGCGCTCTACTTCGACGCGCTCCTCGCCGCCCGGCGCGGGGACGCGGCGACGGCCCGACGCGGGTGGGAGCGGTTGCAGCGGGTGGTCCAGGGGATCGACGAGCCCTGGGCCCGCGGCTGGTCGCTCCGGGTCGAAGGGGTGATCGCGCAATCGGCGGGGGATCTCCCGGGCGCCGTGGCGAAGCTCCGGACGAGCCTGGAGGAGTGGGAGCGCGTGGGGTGGCCGTTCGAGATCGGAGTATCCCTGCTCGCGTTGGGGACCGCATTGGGTCGGACCCGGGACGCGGCCGCGGCTCGGGAGACGCTGGAGCGCGCTCACGCGCTGTTCTCCCGGTTGGGCGCGGACCGCTACGCGCAGAGGGTCCTGGACGTGCTGCGAACTCCCGCGGGGAGTTCCCCCGCCTGAAAAGCTTCGGTGCCCGGAAGGCCCGGTGGCCGACGGCCCGACGGGACCACCCCGGGGCGCGTGCGGTTAGGAGCCCTCGGGCTCTGTACCCGAAGACCCCCCCAGCAGCTCGGGCCGTCCTTCGGAGACCGCTGTGCGCCAGCGCCGGCGGGCGAGGTACCGGCGTCGCGCTGCGGTTGTGGGGGGCGGGACCAGATCGTCATCGATGATTGAACCGTCGGTCACGGTGGCGACCCACGCCCTGTCGTCCAGCCGAACCTCCTCGGACGAGGGGAGCTCCGGGAGTTGAGAGCCTTCGGGCCACGAAACGCCGTCGAACCTGCCTGGGTCTGGCAGAACCAAAAGGGGGTTGCTGTTCCGGCCGGCCATGCCGCTACAGGGCAGGACGGACTACTTAACCAGTATCAAGGTTAGAGTTCTAAAAGATGCAGTCTTATTTTTTTTAGTAGTCTAATCAGACGGCCCGAAGCATCCCGACCGCCTTGGCCCGCAGGGCGTTCTCGCCGCCGGGCACGGGGCCGGCCGGCAGGCGTGAGTCCCCGGCGAGGTGGAACTCGCGACGCAGGGCGGACGTTGGCTCACGCGCGGGCGACGATTCTGCCGCCTTGAACGATCGGCTCCCCATCGACCTCGAGATTCCCTCCCGTCAGGCCAAGGTAGGCCATGAGGCGCGGGCCCCGGCTCCGGCCCCCCATCTGGGCGTTCCGCCCCATTTCGAGGGTGATAGCCCCCCGGGTCTGATCGAACAGCAACGGGATGCTCGATATACGGGAATTGAGGCCCACGGAGAGCTGTCCGGCAGGGACCCGAGGATTCCCGAGGTGGCCGAGCGCCCGGCGAAGCTGTCTGCCTCCCTTCGGACAGGCGAAGCTCTCGAGCGCGCCGCCCTTGAACGACCATCGGCCCGGGGAGATGGGAATCTCCCGTTCGTCAGCGAAGAGCACACCGGGCGCGTTGGAGATCACGCGACCTTCGGCGAAGAGCTCGTTCACGGTCACGCTCACCACGCCCGTGGGTACGATCATGAACATGTTCCCGGATTTCACGTCCTTGTCGTCGATCACGCCGTCGTCGACCTTCGCCCGCCGGTGCGCGAGCCGAAGGGCCAAGTGGGTCCCGTTCGGATGAGAGACGGTTACCTCCTGCCCCCGCTCGAGTCGGCCGGCGATCCAGGCGGCGTCGTGCTGCATCTCGCGGGGGTCGACCATCGCCGCGTCGATCAACTCGCTGCGCCAGGACCGGAGATCGACCGCGTAGCGGCGGGCCCACAGTGCGCTCGTCCGGCCAAGGTCCCAGCGGACGGAACGAATGCCATACTTTTGGATCACGCGCATGAGCTCGTGGTTGTTCGACTCGGCCCGGCGGGAGGCGGCCGGAGGCAGCCGCTCTTCGCGCAGGGCGTCCTCGGGCCCGTAAAGGTACACGTAGGCGTCCGAAGCGGAGAGGGCCGCCCACTCGTGGTTCCCGATCCGGGCGAACTGGTTCGCCCCTCCGTCCGCGATGCTACGCCAGTAGGCCGGTTCGTCCTTGACCGAAAGGAGCGTCCGGGCACCGATCAGGCGGGCCTCGAGGTCGAGATTCACGGCCCACGGAAGTGTCCCGCTCCAGGTCTCGATTAGGACGTTCTCGCCCCGCCGGAGACGAAGCGTGTTGCGCAACAGATTGCGGGCGAACGCCCGTTGCGTGGCTTCCGGGTAGGAGGGCAACATCCAGTTCACACTCGGTGCAGCGGTCTATATAAGGCAGAGTCAGTTTAGAGACCTAAAGCCGACGAGGGAGGATAGACCCGGAGGGCTATGAAGCTTCACAAGGTCGTCAACCGGATATACGAAGGAACGACCTACTATCGCTGGACCGTCTCCATACCTCCTAAGCGCATCCGGGAGCTGGGTTGGACCGACGGTCAGGAACTGGACGTGGTGGTCCGCGGCTCGTCGCTATGGATCGAGCCGGCTCTTCGAACGCTCCCGGGAAAACGTGACCTCCCGGCGGGTTCGCTGGAGGAAGAGGTCCGCCGTAGGACCATCAGTCGCCGACCGTGAGGAGGCGCCAGGGCGCAAGGTCAGTTCCCGGCGTTCCGGGAGCTGGGCCAGGCTACTTCCCTGATTTATGGCCGCTGCGAGTGACGTCGGAACATGCCTCCCCCGGGCCCGTACCGTGCCGTGTCCCTCGACTTCTGGTTCACCGTCCTGTATTACGGCCCGGGAGACAACGATCGCTGGACGGACGATCGCCTTCGACTTCTCGGCCGTCTCCTGAGAAGCCGGGCGGGAACACCGCTCGGGACGGCAGAGATCGCGACCGCGGTCGACGCGGTTCATGCCCGACTGAGAACCGAAGGCCGAGATCCGATCACGGTCGATCCCCAACCCCTCGTGCAGTCCTACGTGGAATACCTCGACGCCGAGCTCACGGTCTCCCCGGACGAAGCGGGACGGGCCTACTCGTCGGCCGGCCTGCTCGAACATCCTCCGCACGTAAACCCCGAGGCGACCGAGCTCGTCCGCGCCTTGAACGCCCGGGACATCCCCGTGATCGCGATCACCAACACCGCCCGTCGTGAGTCCAGCTGGCAGGAGTTCCTGCGCTCTCGAGAGAGCCCGACGTTCCGGGCCATCGTCACGTCGTGCGAGGTGGGAAGGAGCAAGCCCCACCCCGAGATATTCGCCGAGGCCTCTCGGCGACTGGGCCTGCCCGGCGGGGAGATACTCCACGTCGGCGACCGATGGGAGTTGGACGTGGAGGGCGCACGTCTCGCCGGTTTCGGGTCGGCGCTGTACCGTGGGCTCTGGTCTCGCTACGCCCCGGGAGAGTATCCCGAGACCGACCGCCGCCTGACCGACGACCCGAACGTGCTGCGCATCGACCGACTGCAGGAGCTCCTGGCGGGGGACCTGCTGGCGTCGCGCCCGAGATAGACCGGGTCCGGTGCGAAGCCGGGGCCGGCACGCGTTCGACGATCGCAGCGGAGGAACGAGCGTCGGCGCGGGGAAGTCGAGAGGGCGCCTCGCTTCACGACCCGCGGGTTCGGGGAAGCCGACCCCGGCCCGTTCGCCCGCCCTAGCCCGCCGGCCGCCGAATCTCCCGTGCCAACGCCCGCCGCACGGAGGGCGGAATCGACCTACCGAACTTCCCCACGGGCACGCCCAGGTACGCGGAGAGGCGCCCCAGTCCTCGCGCTAGGGGCTCCAGGAGCTCCGCGGATCGGATACCCTCCTCCCACCACAGGTGCTCGACCCCAATCGCACCGGTCGTCGGGTCGCGAACCGGCTCGATCCTCCCGACGAGCCGGTCGCCGTAGAGGATGGGCAGAACGTAGTACCCCCACCTTCGCTTCGAAGCCGGCTTGTACACTTCCCACGTGTACTCGAACTGAAAGAGGCGGCGGGATCGCCCCCGCGCGCTCACGATGTCCAGGGG
>JASHSP010000024.1 GCA_030038655.1 Thermoplasmata archaeon
CGAAGATGTCGATCGCCCGCCACTGCTTCCCTCCCAGGCCCGCGTTGAACAGCTTCCGGGGGTCGGGAAGGTGCGCCCCGCTCGCGAAGGTGATCTTAACCTTCCCCTTGTGCGGGTTCGCGATGGCGACGATCCCGTCGTGGGACCACGTGGGCGTGCCCATCCATTTCCACTCCTCGACGATCTCGGCATCGGCCTCGCGCATCAGGCGGCGAACCTGGGCGATCCGCTCGCCCCGCCAGTCACCGAGGCGGGCGATCATGCGGTCGATCAGGACGGAGGCGGGCGGTCGGTCCATCGGCGACGGGAGGAACGAGGCCGGGTATATCAACCGTGAACGCCCCTGGCGGTGGGACGGCGCCGGACCCGGGGCGCGACCGTTTTCTGGGTGCGATCCTCCGACGCGGGCCGAGACGTCGCCGAACAGCGAGGAAGGTTCTCCGTGAGCCCGATCTACAAGAATCCCGCGCTGTCGGTCGATGCGGTTTGGATCCGGCGCGGGAGAGTGCTCCTGGTCCGCCGGGCGCAACCTCCGTTCCGGGGCCGCTGGGCACTTCCTGGCGGGTTTGTCGAGCTGAACGAGACCGTCGAAGCGGCGGTCGTGCGCGAGCTGAAGGAGGAGACCGGTCTCTCCGGCCGGCCCCGAGCCCTGGTCGGCGTGTACTCCGGCCCGGACCGCGACCCGCGCAAGCCGACCACCACCGTTGCCTTCCTCATGGGCGGTCGGGGAGGAGTTCCCCGCGGCGGCGACGACGCCCGAGCCGCGGCCTGGGTACCCCTTGCGGACGCGCGACGGCTCGCCTTCGACCACGACCGGATCCTCCGCGACGCGCGTCGCCGGAATCCGGCGCGCTCGATCGTCCCGGCCGCACGCTAGGACTCGCCGGGCGCCGTCGGCGGCGCGCCCACGGGTGGGCCGCTCGCCCGGCGGGCGCCGCTCGGTCCGCGCGACCAGGAGAGGACGGCCGCGACCGCGAGGATCGCGGCGGATCCGTAGAGGGCGGCGTGGAGGCCGGTCAGAAACGCGCTGCTGATCCCGCCCGGCAGGTCCGAGTTGCCCAGGAACACCGCGTACGCCACCGGCCGCGAAACGCTCGCGGAGGCGACCGCGAGCGTGATCACGAAGCTGAGGAGGGTGCCCATGTTCGAGAGGGTCGCGCGCAGCCCGCTGATCGCGCCGAACGTCCCGTGCGTCGCCCGGCTCATGATCGCGGTGTTGTTCGCGGGGAAGAACATGCCGGTGCCGAGCCCGCTCACCATCGAGATCGCCGGTATCCAGCCGAGCCACGAGCCGACGGTGAGCTGGGAGTACGCGAGGACGGCGCCGAGCATCAGCAGGATGCCCCCGGTGGCGAGACCTCGCGACCCGAGCCGGTCGACCCGGCCCCCCATGAACGGCCCCACGACCGCCCCGATGAGGTAGCCGGGGACGAGCAGGAGCGACGAGTCGAGGGGCGTGAGGCCCCGGATCCCCTGGAGGTACAGCGTCAGGACGAAGATGACGGAAAGGTAGCCGAGGGCCTGAAGGAACCCGGCGATCAGGGAGAAGCCCAGCAGGCGGTGTTTCAACGCCCGCAGGTCGAGCATCGGCAGCGGTGCGCGGAGCTCGACGAGGACGAACACGCCGAGGAGCGCCACGCCCGCGACGATCCACCCGACGTTCGACCCCTGGACCCCGTTGACCGCGAGCTCGATCGCCCCGTAGCAGACCGACGCGAGCGCCGCCGAGAAGCTGGCGAACCCGAGGAGGTCGAAGCGGGTCGGTTCGCGGGCCGACCGGGGGAGGGTCCGCAGGCCGAGGACGACCGCGACGAGCCCGATGGGGATGTTGATGAAGAAGTTGTACCGCCAGCCGAGGGCGGTCGTGATCACGCCGCCCAGCAGGATCCCGAGGATCGCCCCGACGCTCCACCCCAGGACGAGGAAACCGAACGCGCGGCCCCTTCGCTCCGGGGGAAAGACGTGCGCGATGAGCGCACCGGCGTTCGCGAACATGATCGCCCCGCCGATCGCCTGGACCGCGCGCGCGGCGATCAGGAGCTCCGCCGACGGAGCGAACCCCGAGAGCGCGGAACCGACGGTGAAGACGGCGAACCCGGCGTTGTAGATCCTCCCGCGGCCGAACATGTCGCCGAGGCGGCCGGCCTGGGTAGTCAGCGCCGCGGTGATCAGGAGGTAGACGAGGATCGTCCAGATGATCGTGCCAAGCGGCGCGACCAGGTCGCGCGCCATCGTGGGCAGCGCCAGGATGACGATCGTGCTGTCGACCGCGACCATCAACGTCCCGAGGGTGACGAGGAGGAGAACCGCCCTCTCGTGGACGGCCGCTGGGAGGCGCGCGTCGGTCGCCGTCGGACCGGCCGTGGGCTCGGGGGAGGAGGGGACGGCCATACGGATCGAGCGACGGGCGCGAGCCGACCCGCGATGATTAGAGCTTTCCGGAGGCCGGCCGGGGCTATGGCGTCGATCGCCGCCGGCCGCGTCGCGACCCCCCGGCGGAAGTTTCCGAACGGTTCCCGGCGACGCCCCCGCTCGACCTTATCAATCCCCCCGACTGAAGCGGGCGATGGCGGCCAAGATGGGTCTCTCGCACGAGAGCCATCCCCATCCGACGCTCCTCTCCGACTTCATTCTCGGAAGCCAGGACGGGCTGGTCAACGTTCTCGGGATCCTCCTCGGCCTGGTCGCGGCGGACGCCGGGCGGCGCCTGATACTGATCGGCGCGCTCGCGGCGCTGGCGGCCGAGTCGATCTCGATGGGGGCGGTCGCCTACACCTCCACCCTCTCCCGGCGCCACCTGTACCTCGCCGAGCTCGGGCGCGAGCAGCGGGAGATGGCCGAGGTCCCGGAGATGGAGCGCGAGGAGGTTCGCGTCATCCTCCGCAAGTGGGGCTACGAGGGCGCCGAGGTGGAGGAGATGCTCGCAAGGATCGAGGCGAAGCCGAAGGCCTGGCTGGACATCATGATGGCATTCGAGCTCAACCTGGCCGAGGTCGGGCCCGACCAGGCGCGCAACAGCTTCCTGACGGTGCTCGGAGCCACCGTCTTCGGCTCGCTCGTCCCCCTCCTCCCGTTCCTGGTCGGGGTCCTCGCGATACCGGTCGCCACGGTCAGCTCCGTCGCCCTCAGCGCGGTGATGCTGCTCTCGATCGGGGTCTACGAGTCGCGAACCACCCTCGGGTCGCCGTGGCTGAGCGGTCCCCGGATGCTGCTCATCGGCCTGGGCGCGGGGTTTGCCGGGTTCCTGGTGGGCCACTTCGCCGGGCTCCTCTGAACCTCGGCGCGGCCGGGGAGGGAGGACCCCCGGCCCGTGGGGACGGATCTAGAAGGGCCGGGGGCCGAGGGCGTGGCGGATCCGCAGCGACGACCCGGTCGCGATCCAGCTGCGGCGTTGTCGGCGGCTTTCGTGGTGTCGGCAAGCGGCGCACCAGACGACGATCTCTCCGCGGCCGGCGAGCTCGGGGGTCGCGTGGTGGGTCTCCGGGGCGTGCCCGCACCGTCGGGCAAGGCACGGGTGCGGGACGCGCGGCGTGGGCTGCGGCGGCATAGCAGACGAAGATGCGCACTAATGCGTATTAAAGCTGCCGAAGCCCGCCCCGGCGGGCCGGTGCCTACGGCGAGAGGGAGCGCACCTGCTTCGCGGCGTGTGCGGAACGCTCCTTCTCGGAGAGCTCGCGGAGATGGATCGACACCGAGACGGTCCCGTTTAGCTCGACGTTCCGCTGGGTGAACGGGAGCCGGAGCGAAACGTGGTCGAGGCGGATGTCCATCTGGCCGTGCCGGTTCGACAAGGCCTCCATCATCTCGAGGAACGGGTTCGGGCCGGAACGGTCGATCGACTCGGTTGCCATGCGATGGCCCACGACCACCACGGATAGGAAGCTATCGGCGCCGCCGGCCCGCGGGACCCGTTGATTAAGTTTGTTAAGGAATCACTGTATAAATGAGCGGTGCGTTCGGTGGGTCGATGGCGGACCCCGACGCGACCCCTCCCTCCTCGGGATACTCCTCCCCGAAGCGGGGAATCCTGGTCCTCCTCAAGCGGTCGCCCGACGCGTCCCTTTCGGACATCGCGGGGGAGCTCGGGGTATCGAAGGTGGCCGCTCTCGGCCATCTCGAGAAGCTCGAGTCGGACGGGCTGGTGGTCCGGTCGTACGAGTCCGGCCGAGTCGGCCGTCCCCGCGTCCGGTTCCGCCTCTCCCCGGGCGCGACCGCGTTGTTCCCGCAGGGGTACACCGAGATGTCTCTCTGCGCGCTCGAGTTCATCGAGCGGCGTCTGGGTCGGAACGCGGTGGCCGAGCTCTTGTCCCAGCGGGCGGTCGAGACGGCCGACCGCCATCGGTCGCGACTCGCCGAAGGGACGCTCCCGAACCGCGTGGAGGAGCTCGTCCAGATCCGGACCGAGGGTGGGTACATGGCGGAGATTGGGTCGCGACGCGCGGGCTCCGTGGAACTGCTCGAGCACAACTGCCCGATCCTCGCGATCGCCGAGCGGTTCCCCGAGGCGTGCGAGACCGAGCGGAGGATGTTCGAGTCGCTGCTGCGGGCCAAGGTCGATGTTTCGCACCGCGTCGTGGCGGGGGACCCGGTCTGCCGGTTCATGGTCCGCGAGCGGAAGGGGTCGCCATGAGCGACGCCCCGCGACCGCTCGCCCTCGTAACCGGGGCGAGCCGTGGACTCGGCGCCACGGTCGCCCGCTTCCTGGCGGCGGACGGTTGGGACCTGGTGGTGACCGCGCGCGGCGCGGACGCCCTCGCGGACTTGGTTCGATCATTCGCGGGGTCTGGAGCCGCGGTCCATGCGATCCCCGGCGACGTGGCCGAGCCGTCGCACCGGGCCGAGCTGCGGCGGACCGTCGAGCGCGCGGGTCGGCTCGACCTGCTGGTGAACAACGCGAGCGACCTGGGTCCCGCCCCTCGGCCTCTCCTGGTCGACTACCCGCTCGACGCCCTCGAGGCGGTCTACCGCACGAACGTCGTGGCCCCGATCGCCCTGGTCCAGACGCTGCTCCCGATGCTCGCCCGTTCGAAGGGGCTCGTGGTCAACATCTCGAGCGACGCCGCGGTCGGGGGGTACCCGGGCTGGGGAGGGTACGGCGCCAGCAAGGCGGCACTCGACCTCGCCACGCGGACCCTCGCGGCGGAGCTCCAGCCGCAGGGCGTCTCCGCGGTCTCCGTCGACCCAGGCGACCTTCGGACCGCGATGCACCAGGCGGCGTTCCCCGGAGAGGACATCTCCGACCGGCCGCCGCCCGAGGTGACCCTTCCGTTCTGGGCGTGGCTGGTGCACCAGCCGCACGAGGCGATCTCCGGCGCGAGGTTCCGGGCGCAGGCCGATCGCTGGGAGCTGCGGGCTTGATCGCCCCCCGGTCGGCCGCACCGGAGATCCCCGCGCTCCTCGGAGCCGACCGGACACCGGAGGACCGCGGCCTCCGACGCGACCGGGTCCGGCTGCTCGTCTCCCGCCCGTCGGGAGAGACCCATCACCGGTTCGACGAGCTACCGGAGCTCCTGCGGCGGGGGGACCTTCTGGTCGTCAACCAGAGCGCCACCGTCCCCGCCAGCCTCGAGGCGCACGCGGCCTTCGGGAATTTCCGGATCAGCGTATCGACCGTCTACGGGCCCGACCTGTGGCTCGTCGAGCCGCGCTGGGGATTCGGCCGCCCCGGCCCGCTGCCCCTCGAATCGGGCGACCGGCTCGAAGCGGGCGGCGTCCCCGGTCGATACGTGGCGCCGTATCCCCGGATCCCGCGGCTCGGTTTCTTCCATGCGGACGGCGACCTCGCCGCCGCGATGGGGTCCGTCGGCGCCCCGATCCGGTACGGGTACCTCGCCCGCGACTATCCCCTCGAAGAGTACCAGACCGTGTTCGGCCGGATTCCCGGGAGCGCCGAGATGCCGAGCGCGGCGCGTCCGTTCACCGCCCGCGTCGTCGCGCGCCTGGCCGCGGCGGGCGTCGGCATCGCACCGGTCACGTTGCACGCGGGCGTCTCCAGCCTCGAGGCGGGGGACGCGGGCCCGGGCGCCGTGCCGCTCTACCCGGAGCCGTTCGAGGTCCCGACCGGCACCGTGGACGCGATCCGGTCGACCCGGCAGCGCGGCGGGCGGGTCATCGCCGTCGGCACGACGGTAGTACGCGCCCTCGAGTCCGCCACCGACGGCTGCGGCCTCCGTCCGGCGCGCGGGTTCACTCGGCTCTACCTGAGCTCCGACCGTCCGAGCCGCACCGTGGACGGGCTGCTGACCGGCTTCCACGAAGCCACCTCCACCCATCTCGCGCTGCTGTCGAGCGTGACCGGGACGGGGCGGGTCCGCCGATCGTACCGCGTCGCGGTCGACTCGGGCTACCTGGGCCACGAGTTCGGGGACAGCCACCTGATCCTGCTCCGCTGAAGCAGGATCCCCGGATCGACTCCCAAGGTACCTGGCCCGGGGAGCCGCGGGACGGGGGCGCCGCGGTTTCGCGCGTCGGGGGGGCGCGGGGCGTCGCCGCCGGCGACCGGCCTACTTGCCCGACAGTCCCGCTCGCGCGCGCAGCGCGTGGTAGAACCCGCCGAAACTGGTCGCGGTCGGGGTGCGCAGGCCCTGGACCCGCAGCTGCTCGCGAACCTCTTTCGCGCCCTGGCGCAGGTCGAGGATCTTCGCGGAGTCGAACTTGTACTGGAACGTTCCGACGGGCCCGCGCGGGAACGGCTCCCAGTCGCGCGGCGTGGTGCTGCGCAGCTCGTGCGGCTTCTTCCCGTCGGGCGAGGCGAACGGGGGCAGGAGGAGGTGCTCCTCGGTCAACCAGAGCATCGTGGCGTCGCGGATCGCCTGCTCCGTGGTCTCGTCGAGGGCGCCCGGGGAGAGCTGGGACTGGACCCAGGTGACGAGCGCGTCGAACGTCTTCTCCGAGTTCTCCTCCAGCATCTGGAGGACGGCGAGCCGGATCGCGCTGCGGCGCAGCTGGACGATCCCGGTGTCGCTGAGCCGGAACTCGGCGGTCAGGCCGAGCAGCCCCTCGGCGTTCGACGCGAGCTCCTCGAGCGAGAGCACGAACAGGGGGGAGGCCGCCTCGTCGTTCGGCACGAACCAGAGGGAGAACGCCCGGCCGTTGGTCAGCAGGATCAGGGGAACGTGCGCTTCCTTGGCGCGGTCGGCGATCGTGCCGGCCTCGGTGACGCTCGCGGACCGCTCGCGGACGTCCAGGAACAGCTTCGGCTGGCCCGCCGCGTCGAGCAGGGCGTAGTCGACCGGGTCCTTTCGGCCGGCCGACGCGTAGTCAAGGAACACCTGCCGCTTGTCGTGAGGGTCCCACCCGAGGGCGGTGAGGAACGGATTCACGATCCAGTGCCGGATCTGCTGTTCGGTGACATCCTGAACGTCGCGCAGTACCTCGCCGGCGACCTGACCGAAGTCGGTGAGGCGTCGACTGAGATCGTTGGCTTCCATCGGCCGAAACGATGCCGGGCCGCGGGCTTAAATCTACCTCTCCGGCGGCGGGGCGCCCCCGTCGCCCGCGGGGGCCGGTCTCGGGCTCAGGCGGCCACCGACGGAGCGCGGCCCCTCAGGCGGGCAGCCTCCTCGTGAAGGAACGGCTCGACCGCGGCCAGCGGCTGCGCCAGCCCCTCGTACGCTGGCGGACCGAGCCGGTCGGAGAGCAGCCACTCGACCTCGTACGCGTAGAGCCTCGAGGAGCCGAGCGTCTCCATCAGCCGGGCGAGGCGGACCGAGCTCGCCGGCGAGAGGCGGACGTATCGCGGGACCGCGCCCAGGATCCCGAACATCCGGTCGGTGAGGTCCCGGTACACCCACCGCTGGGGTCCCCCGACCACCCGGTTGGTGCGCGCACCGCGCTCCGACTCCTGCCGGAGGATCCGGGCAAGGTCCGCCGCCGCCAGCGGGCTGACGTGGTACCGACCCTCCCCGAACATCGGGAACCGTCGGTACCGGAGCATCGTCCGCAGCATCACCGTGAGCAGCCTGTCCCTCTCCCCGAACAGCATCGTCGGGCGGAGGATCGCGTAGGGGAGGGAACTGGACTCGAGCGCCCGGTCCACCGAGCGCTTGAACGCGAGGTAGGGCAGACCCTGCTCCAGGGAGGCGGGGGCGTCGGGTACGCTCACGTGGACGAACCGGGGGACGCCCGCTCGCTGCGCGGCGTCGACGAGGCGAAGGAGGCCGGCCGCGAGCGGGCGGAACCGCCGGGCCGACCCGTGGCGGTACCAGGCCAGGTTCAGCACGGTGGCCACCCCCTCGAGCAGCGGCGCCCAGTCCCGGACCCGGGCGACGTCCGCCGGGACCCAGTCGACCCCCGCCGTCGCCTCTCCCGGCGCGGCGTGGCGATGGACCGAGCGGATCCGGTGGTCGCGGGAGAACTCCGCCAGCACCGCCCGGCCGACCAGGCCCCCGCAGCCCCCGACGACGAGAAGGACGGGCTGCGACCCGTCCGGTGGTCTCATGGGGTCGGGACCGAAACCCGGACCGGCGGCGGGCGACCCGCGACGGGAGCGCTGGGTTCGCCGAAGACCCGGTGCCACGCGTCGATCACGAGCGGGCGGACCTCGTCCGGGGCCACGGGCCGCCCGGCCTCCTGGGCCAGCGACGTCATCACCGAACCGTCGAACCCGCACGGGTGGAAGCGGGCGAACGGGGCCAGGTCGAGGTCCACGTTCAGCGCGAACCCGTGGAACGTGACCCAGTGGTCGACCGCGATCCCCACCGAGGCGATCTTGCGGGACCCGTCGACCCAGACTCCCGGCCGTCCCGACACGTGGGCCGCCCGGACGCCGAACGGCGTCACGGAGCGTACGACGATCTCCTCCACGTCGCGGACAAACCTCCGAACGTCCCGGGCCCTTGCCTCGAGGTCGACGATCGGGTAGCCCACCAGCTGACCCGGGCCGTGGTAGGTCGCCTTGCCGCCTCGTTCGACGCGGACGACCGGGAGTCCGCTCCGGGCGGCCGCCCCGTCGTCGCCCTCCACGCCGACCGTCA
>JASHSP010000025.1 GCA_030038655.1 Thermoplasmata archaeon
ATCCCGGCCGCCATTCAATCCTACCTCGACTACTTTTCGAAGTGGCCGTACGAAACACCGTACGTCGGGCGGGTCAAGGACCCGGCCGGGGAGTGGCCGATTGTGCTCGCGTTCCGCTTCGAGAATCATACGACACGAGAAGCGTTCTTCGAGATCGGATACTCGCTCCCGGGAGACGATGGCCGCTTCCACCCTGCACACATCTCGGTATGGCCAACTCAGGACCCGCAAGGTCTGTGGGTGTCAGTTCCACCGAGAAATTCGAGAGAGATTCGAGTGAGCCCTTTTCGGCTCAATCAAAAGGTGCCAGACGAGTGGTCTTTGGCCATCCGCGAGTACCGACATCAGCTCAAGCCAGTGACTCTAACGTGGCCGGGAGAGCTGCAGAGAATGGCACCCGGGGTCGCGACCGACATTCCTCCCGCGACGAAGTAGACCTCGCACTCTCAGCAACCCGCCTCATCAATCACCGGTCTCGGTGCCTTAGTGGGCCGACCACAGAAACCGTGCAAGGCGGGGTTGGGTCGGCCGAGGTTCGCGCCCTGGCACTCAAGTTCTGGTGAAGGCCAGTTCGCGTTCGACCCGGGGATCGTTGCCGCCCGCCTAAGGGGTAGGGGAATTCCAACTCCTCCCCTCATGTGCAATGTTCGGCCGGCGAGCCGGGGGGTATGGGGTCCCCGTGCGAGCCGGTGGCTACCGGAGAGAAGGGAGTCGATCCTCGAGTCGGCGCGCAAAGGGATGGGAGCCGTCGCGGGGGCAGGAGGGATTACGGTACGCGCGCGACACCGGAGTAAGCGACTCACGAAGATTCGGCGTCGCAAGCTGAATGGAACCTACGGCGCCGAGATGGAACCCTGGGCCAAGCGTCCCCGAGCGGCTCGGGAGCCGCTGAGCTTGCAGGGTCTGGCCTTGGGCTGCCGGCAGAAGACGATTCGGACACGAAGGACCGGCAACCGCCTACTCGCGGGCTAAGTAATAGGGCACGATCCCCGTCCGGAGTCAGGGGGGACTCGTGGCGGAGCCCGGCGACGATCGTTATCGTCAGGCGGAACCCCTCGAGCCCGACCCAGCGGACGACACCTCGGCAAGTCCGTTCGTGAAGGTGCTGACCGCAGTCTGTGCGGTGGTTCTCTTCTCGGGTTTGTACTTTGTCTTCACTGCGACTTCCACAGGACAGACAACGCTCGGTTGGATTTTCGTCTGGGGAGCGACCGTAGGACTCTTGCTCTTGGCCTACCTGGGGGGTTTTCTGCCTTGGAGGCCCAGACTGCGGCGGGAGACCGACAGCGAGCGTCTCTCCGAGTTCGAGTAGGGTCCCTCGGTCCATGCCCCATGGCACCATCGGGGCGGGGTGAGGGGTCGCCGATCGAGCTGGGAGATGTGGCCTTCGATCTGATCGCAGCGGACAAGGCAATGAGGGGTCGCGCCGTGGCGCCCTGGAATGGTGGCTGCTGCGTATGCTGCCTACAAGGACCCGAAGGGGGCCGGGGTCCTGGTCCTCTGCCTCGGGGTCTTCTTTCTCATCGCAGGTCTGTGGGGGGCCATCGAGTCGAAAGGGCTGCTCGGCTGGCTGCTGATAGGTCTGGGCGGGCCTCTCGTGGTCGTGGGTTGGCTCTTTGCGTTCGCAGTTCACTGGGACCTCGGCGAGAAATGAGCGGATCCCGAGCCACTTGTCGTTCGGCCCTCCGGCGACCCGCGTCGTCGATGATCCGGTTCGTTGCCCCGTCGCGTCCGACATGTACCTGCTCCGGACCCGCCGACCCTGGACGGACCCGACGATGAGCCGGAAACCCTTCTCCGAGTCCGGCGAACGCGACAAGAAGGTGCTCGCGTGGCTCCTCGAACCGAGTCAGCCCTCCGTCCGGTACCACGCGCTGACCAACCTCCTCGGCCGGCGGGACGACGATCCTGAGGTCCAGCGGGCCCGGTCTATGATCGGCCGAGTGGGCTGGGCGGCCGATCAACTTCGGCAGCAGGGACCCAAGGGATTCTGGGAACGCCGCGGACCGAGAACCATTTCCGAGTACGTCGATTTTCTCTACTTCCCGCCCTACCTGACCACCAACTGGAGAGCCTTGGTGCTCGCCGAGCTCGGTCTGGACTCCGGGAACGCGCGGGTCCGCAAGCTGGCCGACCGGGTGTTCGAGTACAAGCTTCGCACCAGCTCCGTGCTCAACTTCTACCACGAGGAGATCTGCATCTCCGCGAACTGCGCGCGCATGCTCACCCGTTTTGGGTTCGGCGAGGATCGGCGGGTCCAAAGGCTGTACGACTGGCTCATCGAGGATCAGCGGGAGGACGGCGGCTGGAACTGCTCGCCCGGCACGCCCGGAACCCTCGACGCGTGGGAGGCACTAGCGGCATTCGGAGCCGTACCGAAGCGGGCGCGGACACCGCCGATGAACCGGGCCATCGAGAGAGGTGCGGAGTTCTACCTCGAGCGCCGGTTGTTCCGGGAGGGAAAGAAGTACGAACCCTGGTTCCGCTTCCACTACCCGAATCACTACCTCTACGACATTCTCGTCGGGCTGGATATCATCACGCAGCTCGGGTACGGAGCGGATCGCCGTCTCGGCCCGGCGCTGGACATCCTCCACCAGAAGCGGCGGGCCGACGGGACGTGGCTGCTCGACCGGCAGCACCCCGACCTCGGGCCGGGCCTTAAGATCTATTCGAACATGAGCAAGGTCCGACCCCTCGTGCTCGAGCCGACGGGGCGGCCGAGCAAATGGATCACCCTCAAGGCGCTCACCGTGCTGAAGCGAGTCGAAACCGCCCGCGAGTGAGCACTCCATTCCGAGGTGACTCCTCCAAGGGAGAACCCCGCGACGACCCACCTGCCGGCTCCGTTCCGCTGTGAGGACCGAACCTGCGGGGCGAGTCGGGCTGCAGACGGGGTTCCGCGGTTACGAAATCCGGAACGAGCGCGGCCGGCCCGTCGACACGACGACCCCTCCGCCGTTGACTACGCTCCGCCAAACTCCTGGATCGAGAGCCGGTCGAGACGCGTCGCGAACAGAGTCTCATGTTCGGGGTCGAGGTAGATGTCCACCATCTTCCTCCCCTTCGTCAGCTTGGGTCGCAGCCAGGACCGCAGGACCCCTTGCGGAATGAGGTAGCAGCGACCACGATTCATACAGAGGTATCCTACGCCCCGCTGGAGCGACTTACCCACGGGGATCGAGAGCCCGATGTTGACAAGATAGCCCCGACTACGGAGATGCCCCGGCCGGAAGAATGCCGGCACGCCGTCCACCATCGCTCCGAATCGGGTTACTTCCGAGAATCGGTGGCCCGGAAACCGCGGCGCGACCTCGCGTGGTTCAACGGCATCGGTGTCGAACACGGTCGGCCGAGGGGCCACCCGTCGTGGTCGGATATGGGGGCGGGACGACCGAGCGTGCCGACGATCCGGCACAACCCCCCTTCGGCTCGGGGGCAGACGTGGGCTCCGTCGGATGGCAACGATTCGAGCAAACCACGGCCGACCCCCGGTCTCACTCCGCCGGGCCGGAGTCGACCACCGAGCTTCGCGCTACCAGGTAGATGCTGGTCAGCACGAGCGCGACGCCCACGGCCTGGAGGACGCTCGGGCGTTCGCCGAGGAAAATCGCCGACAGTCCCAGGGCGGTCACGGGCACGCAGAAGGCGTACGCGCTCAGATCGGCCGCCTCCACTCGGCCCAAGAGGAAGAACCAGGTCGCGTAGCCGAACGCGCTCCCGGCTAGCCCGAGCCACAACGCGCTGATCCAGAGAGTGGGTGCGGGACCCGGCAGGGCGGTCGGGTCGACAATCAGCGCGGCGGCCACGAGCGCGGCGGCTCCGCCGAGCAACTGGTAGGCGTTCGCGGACGGCATCTCCTCGGCGCGGAACCGTCGCTGGAACAGCACCGTGGCGACCGCCCAGCTCACCGCCGCCGCGACGAGCTCGACGAGGGCCAGGAGCAGGCGCGGGGTCGTGCCGGTCGCGCCGGGCTGGGAGATCAGCACGACGCCCCCGAAGCCGACCCCGACCGCGAGCCAGTGGAACCGGGTGAGCCGTCGGTGCAGGACCGGCGACGAAAGAAGGGAGACCCAGAGCGGGAACGTATAGACCACGACCGCCGCCTCGCCCGCCGGGACCGCGCGGGCGGCGACGAACCAGAGCCCGAAGAACACCGCCGTGTTCGGGACGCCCAGCAGCAAGGCGTCCCGACGACCCCGACGGTCGAGATGGATGGGCGGGTTCCGGACGAGGAGGTACACCGCGATCCCCAACGTGCCGATACCGGCGCGAAGCGCGGCGAGCCAGAGCGGGGTAGCGTAACCGAGGCCTACCCGCACGAACAGGTAGTTCGCACCCCAGGCGAACACCATGAAGCCGAAGAGGGTTCGGGAAGAGGCCGACCAGGGGGTCGGAGCCATCGGCCGTTCGTTCGAAGGAGGTCGATAGCGGTTTCGGTGCGACCCGGGTCCCGGCGGCCGGGCGGTCGAGCGATCCCTACTCGGCCGCTCTTCAGGGCGAGGCTCTTAAGCGGCCCACGATTCCCACCGGTCGCATGTCGCTCCACGGCCGCGACATTACCTCGATCCGCGACCTTTCGCGCGAGGAGATCGAGGAGATCCTGGCGAGCGCTCGGAAGATGATCCCGTACGCCGAGGGGTCGAAGGTCGTTCACCCCCTCGCCGAGAAGATCGTCGCGATGGCGTTCTTCGAGCCGTCGACGCGCACGCGGCTCTCGTTCGAAGCCGCCGTCCACCGCCTCGGCGGCAACTGCCTCACGATCGCGGACGCGGGCGCGACGTCGTTGCGGAAGGGCGAGAGCCTGTACGACACGATCCGGATGCTGAGCTCCTACGCCGACGCGATCGTCATCCGCCATCCGAACGAGGGGTCGGCGCGTCTCGCGGCGCGCGCGTCCGACCGGCCGGTGATCAACGCCGGCGACGGCGCCGGCCAGCACCCGACCCAGACGCTGCTCGACCTCGCGACGCTCCACGAGGCGTTCGGCACCCTGACGGGATTGAAGGTCGTGCTCCTCGGGGACCTCAAGTACGGGCGGACGGTCCATTCGCTCGCTTACGCTCTCGCCGAGTTCGGCTCGGAGCTGATCCTCTCCTCGCCCCGCGGCCTCGCCCTTCCCGAGGAGCGCCGCGAGGAGCTCAAGCGGGTCGGGGGGCGGGTTTCCGAGCAGCCGGACATCCGGAAGGCCGTCCAGGAAGCCGACGCGCTCTACGTGACGCGGATCCAGAAGGAGCGGTTCGTGGACGAGTCCGAGTATCGTGAGGTCGCCGGGTCGTACCGCATCGACGCGAGCGTGCTCGCCTCGGCGAAGCCCCGCCTGATCGTGATGCACCCATTGCCCCGCGCCGGCGAGATCGCCCCGGAGGTCGACCAGACGCCGCACGCAGCGTACTTCCGGCAGGCGTTCCTCGCCGTGCCGGTCCGAATGGCGCTCCTGGCGTCCGTCCTCGGCTCGTCCCGGCGAGGGGGGTAGGCGGCGGTGCGCGAGCTCAAGATCACGCCGATCAAGAACGGCACGGTCATCGACCACATCGGGAACGGTCTCGCCCTCGAGGTGCTCCGGATCATCGGGGTCCGGGAGCTGGACAAGGACTCGAGCGTGAGCGTCGCGATCCACGTCCGCTCGGGGAAGCTCGGGTGGAAGGACATCGTGAAGGTCGAGAGCATGGAGCTGTCGCCCCGCAAGGTGAACGCGATCGCGCTGATCGCGCCCACCGCGACCATCTCGATCATTCGCGACTACAAGGTGCGCGAGAAGCGGGTCGTCGACCTGCCGTCGCGGATCGTGGGCGTCCTGCGGTGCCCGAACCCGACCTGCATCTCGAACCAGCCCGAACCGATCGAGAGCGAGTTCGAGGTGACCGATCGCCGCCCGGTCGTCCTGACGTGCGCGTTCTGCGAGCGCCGCGTCGACGACTTCCTCCGCCATCTCGCGTGAACCGGGACCCGAGGGCGTGGGCGCGGGATTCGTCGACGGTTTCGCCGTCGTCTTCGGGGTCATTGGCGGCCTCGAGCTCGTCGATCGGACCAGCTTCGCGCTGATCGCCCTGGCCTCCCGGAACCACCGCGCGCTCCCCACGTGGTTCGGGGGAGCGGTCGCGTTCGGGAGCACCACCGTCCTCGCGGTCCTGATCGGCGTCGCGTTCGAGGCCGGGCTCGGGCCCGGGCGGATCGAGCTGCTCCGAGTCGGCGGGGGATCGTTCCTCGTCGCCTACGCCGCCTGGGTCTACGCGCATCCGGAGGAGGGTGCGTCCGCCCCGGCGGCGACCGCGCCGGGCACGGCGTTCGCGGCCACATTCCTCACGATCTTCCTGCTCGAACTGGGCGACACGACGATGGTCTTCGAGGTCGTCTTCGTCACCAGCCTCGGCTGGATGGTCGTCCTCATTGCGGGGGCGCTCGCCCTCGTGTCGGTCGCGGCCTGGGACGTCTGGCTCGGGCGACGGCTGGGCGCCTGGCTGGAGCCCGAGTCGCTCCGGAAGATGGTCGTGGTCGTGCTGGTGCTCGTCGGCGTGTTAACGATCGCGTACGGGCTTAGCCCGTCGACGTTCGGACGGATCGCGGCGGGCCTGTGAGGGTCGGCTCGTGACCCGCCCTCCGCCGTGCTC
>JASHSP010000001.1 GCA_030038655.1 Thermoplasmata archaeon
GTGACGCGGTGGTCGCCGATCGCGAAATGACCATGAACGACCCACTGCCGCGCTCCGAACGGGGTCGGGGCCAGCCCGCGCGTGAAGACGATCCATTCGAACCGTCGCCTCAGGAGGTCTTCGGTGCGGAGCGCGAGCACGTCGTCGATCGTCGGGGTCCCGACCGGCAGAACACCGAGCCGGGCCAAACGCGCAAGGAGTAGGTCGGTCTCCTTCTTCGCCTGGGGCGCACCGGTCCGCAACCGGGCCTGAAGCTCCCGGGCCTGGCGTCGAATCCCTCGAAGCGTGGACTGTGCCTTCCACAGCTCGCGCTTGTTCTTGAGTCCGTACTTCTCGAGGAGCTTTCCTTCCTCCTCCATGCGCGCCGCTTCCCACGGGTGCTTCGGCGTCTCGTACATGCGGCGAAGAAACTTCGGGTCGCCCATCGCCTTACGCCTCCTTCTTCGCCGGTGCGGCGGGTGCGGCCGCCGGGGCGGCCGCCGCCGCGGGGGTCGGTCCCGCGCCCTCTTCCTTGCCCGCGGCGGCGGCCGCTTCCTTGGCCGCCTTCTTGAGGACCCCGGCGGCCATGCCGGTCCGTCCGTTGGAGCGGGTCCGCTGGCCGCGCACCTTCTGGCCTCGCTCGTGCCGAACGCCGCGGTAGCTGCGCACCATCTTCATCAGATTGACATCGTCCCGACGGCGGGACTCGAGGTCGGGACCGATCAGGTGGGGTGACTCGCCGCTGAGCGATTCGTGCGAGTGGTTGACCATCCACGGCGGGACCTTGGCGGCGAAGCTCCCGAGGGTCGACTCGAGTCCCTCGACCGTCGATTCCGGTAGGTTACCGATCATCTCGCTGGCGCTCACGTTCGCGAGTCGGCACGCCACCTCGGCGACGCGCAGCCCGACCCCTCGAACGCCGGTGAGCGCAAGGGCGGTCGGACGGGTGCCGTCGAGGTCCGTGTTGGCGACGCGAACGATGTAACGGAAGTTGGGGTTATCGGGGATGACCTTGGTCGTCTTGCCCGGGGCCCCGGGTCGGCCCTTCGGCCGTCCCTCCTTGGGCTCCTTGCCCTCCTTCGGTTCTTTGCCCTTACCGCCCCGGTCCTTCTTCGACGGTTTCTCGGGGGCGGGCTCAGGCCCGGCGGCCTCCGCCGGCGCGGCGGGCGGAGCCGAAGGTTCCTTGGACTCCTTGGGCGCGATGGTCCCTCCCCTTCCGATCGGCCGCTCGGAGCGGGCGCGAACGAGCGAGAACGTCCGCCGTTCGACCCCCTCAGCGAGGGCGCGGCCGCCGAGCAGACCCTTGCTTTTAAGCACTTCGGCAAGCGACGCGTCCGGGGAGCCCGGAGCGGTTCGCTGAACGACGATCCCCCCTCGTTCGCGCCCATGGGGCTGCTACCGCCTTCGTCCGCCAGTACTCCGAGGCGTGCGAGGGCGTTCGGCCTCGGTGCAGGCGGTGGTGGGCGACGGCGCGCGGACTCGCTTCGGGCCTAGGGCATCGCGGAACGTCGCGCCGCGCGAGAGCGGGAGGAGGGCGGCGAAGCGTCGCTCGGTCCGGCGGCAGCGTCGGAGGAGCTCGAACGGGCCTCGAGCACACGGTAGCCGGAACCTCGGCCCAGGACTTCGACCGGTCCCGGCCAGTTGCGCTCGAGCCACTCTTGGTAGAATCGGATGCCCTGGCTGCCCTTCCCGACCATCACGAGGCGCCCTCCGGGGTTGAGATGTCCCGAAGCCCGTCGCAGGAGGTCCAGGATCCGTTCCCGACCGATCCGGTACGGAGGATTGGTCGCGATCACGTCGAAGCGCTCTCCTTCGACGGGGTCGAACGACGCCCCCACACGGACGTCCGCGTTGGCGACCCGATTGCGACGGACGTTCTCGAGCGCGAGACGCGCCGCCCGTCGATTGACGTCGGTCAGGACGACGTGGCCGCGGGGCGCGGCCTTCGCTGCGGCGACGCCGACCGCCCCCCACCCACACCCAAGGTCGAGGATGCGGTCCGTCTCTCCGACGCGCAAGTTCTCGATCAGGAGGCCCGTCCCCGGGTCGAGGCCGTGCCCGGAGAAGACCCCCGCGTCGAGGACGAACGTGAGCAGTTCCCCGCGGTAGAGGAAGCGGCGCTCGGCCGGCGCGCTCCGCGAGCGCGGCCGTTCGGCCCAATAGGGCTCGGCGACCGGTCGTGGCTCGTCGTCCATCGTCAGGAGGAGCGGCGGCGCCAGATCGGCTCGCGCTTTCCCGTCGTAGCGCGCGGCCCCGCCCCGAGCGCCTCCCGTACGAGGTCTCGTTCGTGGCCCGACAGCGAGCGAGGGATCTCGATATGCACCGTGATGATGAGGTCCCCCCGGGACGATCCGCGGAACCGGGGGAATCCCTCGCCTCGGAGGCGGAACGGCGTCTCGGGCTGCGTTCCGGCGGGGATCTTCAGATTCGCGTGGCCTTCGATCGTCGCCACGGTGACTTCGCCCCCCAGGAGCGCCGTCGAGAGGGGGACCGTGGTTTCGGCGTACGCATCCTGGCCCTCGCGCCGGAGCGTCGCGGACGGCTCGAACTCGACCTGGACATAGAGGTCGCCCGAGCGACCTCCCGATCCGGCGGCCATCCCGTGCCCGGGAATGCGCAGCACCGCGCCGTCCTCCACTCCCGGTGGCACCGCGACCTCGATCCGCTCGACCGAATTCAGCCGGCCCGTTCCCCGGCACGTCGGGCACTTCTCCAGGATCCGACGACCGGTGCCGTGGCAGCGGGGGCATTGGCCGATCGTCAGGAGCTGCGTGAAACCACGGTTCTGGACCCGCCGCACCTGGCCCTGTCCGTGACACTCCGGGCAGGTTTCGAAGGCCGTGCCTCCGCGGGCGCCGGTACCTTGGCAGTCGGAACACGGCGTCGAGCGGGGCACCTCGATCGTCGGGTGCGCCCCGCGGACGGCGGCCGCGAGCGGGAGGCGAATGGTCAGTTCGACGTCGCTTCCCCGCGCGATGCGCGAAGGGCCGCCTCCTTCCGTGGGGAAGCCGAAGCCCCCGAAGAACTGCCGGAAGAGCGGGGAAGCCCCGAGCAAATCTTCGAGGTCGCCTACGTGCGTAAAGTTCTGCCAGGTAAACCCTCCGGGTCCGAAGTCCGTCTCGACGCCCGAGAAGCCGAGCTGGTCGTAATGCCGGCGCTTCTGTTCGTCCGCCAGCACTTCGTAGGCCTCCGAGATCTCCTTGAACTTCTCCTCCGCCGCCTTCGGGTTCTCTTTCGCTACGTCCGGGTGATACTGGCGGGCGAGCTTCCGATACGCCTGCTTGATCTCGTCCGGCGACGCGGTCTTCGCGACGCCCAACACTTCGTAGTAATCGCGCTTCGGCATGGAAGGGCGGTCCGCGGACGCCCGCGGCGTCGTTTACTTCGCACGCTATTTACGGTCTGGCCCGGGTCGCGGGACGCTCCCCCATCGGAGCTGGACAGGGTGGCCGACCCGCGCGCGCCAGCGGTCGGCCAGGCGGCCGCGGGCCTGGGCCAGCTCGACCGTTCCGAAGCTCGAACCGATCGCACCGAACCGCCCCGGGCCGAGCGCTTCGTAACTGGTTGCCCAGGACAGGATTCGAGGGCGATGGTGGGCGACGTTCACGATGAGCCGACGAGTTCGTGGCGGGACCCAGGTGGTGGGGACGTTCGTTATCAGGTTGCCGAATCGGTCCACATGGACCACCTCCCCTCGGGCCCCTCGCCCGAAGGATAGGGGCTCGGGGACGGTGTACTGGCGCATTGCGATGCGAGGACCGAGCCGCGAGGGAGAGGTCCCTTCGGCCAACCTCGCCGCAGCGGGCGCGAACAAGTCCCGACCATCGAACGTCGTCCCGACCCGGGCCGTAACGCCGAGCCGACGGGGGTCGATCCGGTAGGCCTTGGGACCGCCGAGCTCCTTTGCGAGCGGGTAGAGAACGCCGTTGTCCGGTCCGACCAGGCAGGAGCCGTCCGAGCATTGGACGACGATCGGAGCCCGACGCCCGCCGACCCCGGGGTCGACGACCACGAGGTGGACCGTCCCCGCCGGAAACGA
>JASHSP010000026.1 GCA_030038655.1 Thermoplasmata archaeon
ACCGAACGGTGGATATCGCGTTCACGAAGGGCCCTACGCCGACGGTGACGCTCCACGAGACGGGGCTCGCGGGCGGCTCGAAGTGGTCGGTGACCCTCGGCGGGACCCTGACTGCCAGCTCGAAGACGGCGAACGTGACGACGACACAGGTCGGCGGCTCGGTCACGTTGAGTGTCGGGCTATCGGGCGGTGTCGAACCGGTAACGTACACGTTGCAGGCGGGCTGCGCGGGTCTCGCGGGCGACGTGTTCACCCCGGTGGCCGCGGGCAGCTGCACGATCTACCTGAACGCGACGGACGCGGTGGGAAGCCACTCGGACACCTCGGTGACGATCACCGTGAAGGCGGCGCTCGTGGCGAGCCTCTCGCCGGGGACCGCGACGATCACCCTGGGTGACTCGGTGACGTTCGTCGTGGGAACGACCGGGGGCGTCGCACCGGTGACCTACACGCTCCAAGCGAACTGCGCGGGGCTGATGGGTAACGTGCTCACGCCGACGGCGACCGGGGTCTGCACGGTCTACCTGAACGCGACGGACGCCGTAGGGAGCCACTCGGACGTGACGTCGACGGTGACGGTCAAGCCCGCGGTGGTGGGTTCGTTCCAGGTAACGTTCACGGAAGGCGGACTGCCGGCCGGGACGGAGTGGTTCGTGAACATCACCGGTGGCTCGTCGTACAGCTCGGAGACCGATTCGATCAGCTTCATGGCCGCGAACGGAGCGTACGACTACACGATCGGGACGGCGAACCGGAGCTACGAGGCCGCGCCCGGGTCGTTCACGGTCAACGGCGCGACGGTGAGCGAGTCGGTGACGTTCTCCCTGGTCACCTACGCGGTGACGTTCACCGAGACCGGTGTTCCAACTGGCCTGACGTGGTATCTCAACCTCTCGAGCGGGCAGATGTTCAGCACGACGACCGACTCGATCAGCATCATGGAGTCGAACGGCAGCTACGGCTACATCTTCGGCGCGACGCCCGTGTTCCCGAAGTACTACTCCGCGCTACCGGGCACCGTGACGGTGGCCGGGCACTCGCAGATCGTGAGCGTGACCTTCGTGGAAGTCCGCCAGGTGATCGTGACGGAGAAGGGATTGCCGCTGGGGATGAAGTGGTGGGTCAACTTCACCGGCGGCGGACCGTCGTTCAGCTCGACAGGGGCGACGGACCTGTTCTATATGCCCGCGGGTACCTGGACGTACACGGTCACCGCGGCGAACCACGACTACACGGCGAAGGGACGGACGTTCACCGTGCACAGCCCGCTCGCCCGGCCGCACGTGGCGCTGATGTTCGGTGCGAAGTTCAAGCTGAACACGTTCGAACAAACGTTCTCGGAAACGGGCCTGCCCCACGGATCGAAATGGTGCGTGGTGATCACGGGCGGAGCGACGCACTGCACAACCCTCGCCTCGATGAGCTTCAAGCTCGCGAACGGGACCTACACGTACACGCTGACGACGACGAAGGCGGGCTACTCGGGAGCGGGGGCCTCGATCACCGTGTCGGGAGTAGGATCGTGGTCGGTGACGTTCTCGGACCCGGGAGTCCCGGCGGTTCTGGTCGTCGGAGCGACTACAGCGAGCTCGAGCGGGGGGATGCTGGTTGGCCTGAGCGTGGTTCTGATCGGGCTAGGAATGGTCGGGTTCGCGCGCCAACGGAGGGCGTGAGGGCCCTGGCGGGGAGACCACGGGAAGAATCGAGGCAAGTCGGATCCGGGTCGGCGAGTCTCCGGGGGACGCCCCGGGGGCTCGCCGACCCCGTGTAAGAGCCGCCAGCAACGGATTGAGTCACGATTGTGCCCTCTGACCACCGCAACTAGACTGGCTGCGCCCGTATCATAATCCGTTTTGAAGGCGAGAATCGAGCTCTCTGACCCAGATTTAAGTAGTTGATTTCCTTACCAACGCTCGCTCCGGGTGGCATCGTGCGCTTCGGTGGGTGGGACCGATCCGCGGCCTGCGTTGGCGCACGCCAATCTATCAAGTCGCTCGGTCGCGATCGGCCCTCTCCGCGAGAAGCCGGTACTCCTCGGGCGCCTTCGGGAGGATTCTTCCTCCCCGAAGGCGACGTTTACGCTCCACCGTCAGCGAGGCTTCGGTGGAGGAGAGAGTGATATCAGAGCATGAAGGGGTACCGGGGAAGGAAGCTGGTTGCAATCGCGTTCGTCGCGGTCATGGTGTGTTCGGCGTTTGCGGTGTTGTCGACCGCGCTCGACGTTTCGGGTGCTACTGGCGCGTCCGCGTTCTCGTTGTTGAATCCCACCGGGTCGGCCTTGGCGAGTGCGCCTTCAAACGCGGCGGGAGCGACCGAAACAGCTGCCGACGCCGCGTATGTATCCTACCAGCAGGCCGAAGCATCGCTCCAAGCGGAGTATACAGCCGACGCGCAACAGCTTGAGGCCCACGGAGCCTTGGCCAAGTACATTCACCTTCCCTCAACACTCCCCTCCGGCGAAGTCAACGGGGCCGTGGTGCCAGGCCCGATGTACGCGGACGAACTCCAAGCGGAGACAACCGGTACCACCTACGCGAAGTCCCCCTCCCCGACGGGTATCACCTACTACGGCGAGTCGGGTTCCACGACCAGCCCGACGACCACGATCGTCGATACCACGAGCCTTGCCGGGACGATCAACGTCACCAACCTTTCCGCCCTCTACCTAGACACCGACAACCCGGACCAGTGGGGCGCCCAGCTGAACGGCGTCGTCACCAACGTGACACTGGACGGCGCGCGGGGGTCCGCCGCCGACGGCTACGCGTACTGGGTCCAGAACGTCATCGGCTACCAGCAGTTCAACAGCACCCTCCAGTTCGATGAAAACACCTGGAACTTCACGACCTCCCCGAGCGACACGTCGTTCCCGACGAGCGGGACGGCCACGATCGTGGCGAACGACACGAACGACACCCTGGATGACGGCGAGGTCTACATCGGAGAGTCGCAGTACTTCTATGCGCCCACTCCGTTCAACCTGACATTCTACACGAACCTCTCGCTGCACAACAATCTCATCTGCAACGCGTGGAGCTCGCTGCACTCGAGCTCGGGGTGCACGAGCAGCCCGGCCGCTACGATCGCGGCCTATTACGGTGACCAGACGATCTTCTACAACTACAGCCTGAGCTTCCCGGCATCGAACACGAAGGTACCGCTAGGCACGCATTACTCGGGCAACTACGACTGGCTGACGTTCCACACAGCGTCCGGAAACGTTGAGGACAACGGAGCGAACACCCGGTCGGCGGGCATGGAGGCCTCGGGCAAGCACGCCGGGGTCGTCGAGGACAACGACTTCGAGCTCGATTTCGGCATTGGGGCGTACGACGGGGCAACTCAGGACGTCTTCCAGGCAAACGGCACGGCTTCGCTGGATTACGTCAACGACTGCACCGCGAGCACGGGCAGCGTGGAAGAAAGCTGCACGATCCCGGCGTCTCCAACGTACAAGTCGGTTCCTGCGGCCCTCAACTTCGGGGCCGAGACCGGCGAAACCGGGGCCGGGTTGTCGATCAATTATGAGTCGACCGCGGACGTCGCGACGTTCTCGGCGGGGCCGGGGGTCCTGCACTCGCTGTGGGGCTACACAACACAGAACAGCGCGGGTACGGTCGCCGTGACCAACCACATCACGGTTACCGGGTCTCCCCTGACCCTGACGGCGCAGCCGTACATCTTCATCTTTATCGAGGACACGTCGGTCACCACCCCGGCGGACGGCTTCTGGTGGTCCCCCGACGTGCCGGTATGGTACCTCAATGCGGGAACGTACGACTACGAAGCGTTCCTGTCGGACTACACCGACGTGACAGGTGGAACGTTCACGGTGAGTACCTCGCCGGTGACCGTGACCGCCACTCTCCCCTACGCCAGTTCGAACGGAGTCTACACTCCGCTCTGGGCGTTGACTCCCTCCGGTACGGTCGCTAATGCGGAGCTGGCGGGAATATCCTCATCAGGGGCAGGGACCCAGTCGAGCCCTTACGTTCTGTTCGCCAACAACGACACCGCGTCCTCCCAGGCTTTGAACTCGGTGTTCGAGAGCGACAACGACTACGAATTCCCTACGTTTTCGGGCGTGCTGCTGTACAACACGACTGCCTACGTCGAGGAAAGCCACGGGACCGAGTTCTACACCGGGAGCACCAGTCTCGAGTATCTGCAGCAGCAGTTTTACGAGACGCAGCACGTCACGATCGCCCACACGGGGAACATCCAGGGGTATGGGGAGTTCACCTCGCTCTTCGAGACGACCCCCGCGCAGAACCCGATCCCCACGGCGAACGTGATGATCTGGAACTCGACCAACGACCTCGTGATGGGAAACACGTTCCTCTCCACGAAGGCCCACTCGAGCTCGTATGTCGCTCTCGACGACCTCCTGCTCTTCGGCGGCGGTTCGGGCTGTACCGCGGCGTACTCCGTCGCACCCGCCCCTCCCGTCACCGACCCGTGCGGTGGCACTTCCGGACCGGCTGCGGCGGGCTCGCGGAATGTCGTGTGGGGGAATCTCTTCTACGACACCGCCACCACCTCCACTCCGAGCTCGCCCGGGACGTATGCGGGAATTGCCGAGGCCGAGGATGGCGATCTGATCTACAACAACGAGTTCAAGGTCGATAATCCGGCCCCGCTGATGCCGTGGGACATCGCGACCGAGGAAGGTCCCGTCTTTTACAGCGACACCTGGAACGTCTCCGAGCAGGCCGCGAGCAACGTGGCCGAGACCGTCAACGGTTTCGCTCTCTCGGGGAACGTCTTGGGTTCGGCCTACGCACTCCAGGGCGGTAACTACTGGTGGAACTTCGGGGGCCCGAGCGGCACCCACTGCGCCACCCCCTTCACGGCGAACCCAGGATGCCTGAATTCGTTCGCGAACGCGACCTACAACAACCAGGTCGACTACACGGATGGAGCCGCCACGATCTTCCCTCCGCCCTACACCTCGAACTACGAGAACGGCCTGCTGGGAACCGGCGACGCCGCCCCGATCCCCTCGTCGTCGTCGGGGTCGTTCACCACGACGTTTAGCGAAACGGGCCTTCCCGCCTCGACAACCTGGTACGTCAACGTGACGCTCCCGGGACAAGTGGCCCCGTACACGCTATCGTCCTCCGCAGCCTCCCAGGCGGCGCTGTACATCTCCGACGGGTCCTACCCGTTCACGGTGGCGTCGGCGAACGCGGCGTACTCTGCGTCGGCTCCGTCGCCGCTGGTCGTCAAGGGCGTGACGCAGACCGTCACGATTGCCTTCTCGAAGATCTCCGTCTCACCATCGGCGACCCACAACCCGGTCGACGTGGGCCAGGCAACCACGATCTCGGCCGGGGCAAGCGGCGGCTCCGGCACGTACACCAGTTATGTCTGGTCGGGATTGCCTTCCAGCTGCGCGAGTCCCGGGAACGTGGCGTCGTTCAGCTGCACGCCCACCGTGACGGGTCCTTACACAGTCCAAGTGACCGTCACGGACTCGAACGGCGGGCATGCGAGCGGGTCGTTCACCCTGACCGTCGACTCAGCACTCGTGGTGTCGCCCTATTCGAGCCATAACCCGACCCAGGTGGATGGAGCGGTCACGATCTCGGCGGGCGCCAGCGGCGGATCCGGTACGTACTCGAGCTACGTCTGGTCGGGCTCGGTGCCCACGGGATGCACGCTGCCGTCGGGCACGGGCACGTCCTCGTTCGGATGCACGCCGGGAAGCTCCGGCAACTTTCCGATCCAGGTCGCGGTCACGGATTCGAACGGAAACACCGTCACGAACTCGTTTACCCTGGGGGTCGACCCCGCGCTGTTCGTGACTCTCACGGCGAACGTGACGACAACCCAGATCGGCGGTTCTGTATCGCTGAGTCTCGGGTTCAGCGGGGGCGTGGCGCCGATCTCGTACACGCTCCAGGCGAGCGGGCCCGGCCTCTCGGGTGAGACCTTCACGCCGACGTCCCCCGGTGTCTACACGATCTACCTGAACGCGACGGACGCGGTCGGGAGCACCTCGACCGCGACCGTGACGATCACGGTCGAACCGGCCCTGGTGGCGACGCTGACGGCGAACGTGACGACGACCCAGGTCGGCGGCTCGGTCTTGTTGACTATCGGCCTTTCCGGCGGAGTGGCGCCGGTGACCTATACGCTCCAGGCGAGCGGTCCGGGGCTCGAGAACCCCGTGTTCACGCCGGGCGCTCCGGGGGTCTACACGATCTACTTGAACGCGACCGACGCCGTCGGGAGCACTTCCGACGCGACGGTGACCATAACCGTCGAGCCGGCGCTATACGCCACCTTGACGGCGAACGTGACGACGACCCAGGTGGGCGGGTCGGTCACGCTGAGCGTGGGGCTATCGGGCGGGGTGGAGCCAGTGACGTACACGTTGCAGGCGGGCTGCGCGGGTCTCGTGGGCGATGTGTTCACCCCGGTGGCCGCGGGCAGTTGCACGATCTACCTGAACGCGACGGACGCGGTGGGAAGCACTTCGGACGCGACCGTGACGATCACCGTCGAGTCGGGATTGGTCGCCACGCTCTCGGCGAACGTGACGACGACACAGGTCGGCGGCTCGGTCTCGTTGAGTGTCGGGCTGTCGGGCGGTGTCGAACCGGTAACGTACACGTTGCAGGCGGGCTGCGCGGGTCTCGCGGGCGACGTGTTCACCCCGGTGGCCGCGGGCAGTTGCACGATCTACCTGAACGCGACGGACGCGGTGGGAAGCACTTCGGACGCGACCGTGACGATCACGGTTGAGTCTTGGCTCGTGGCAACGTTGTCGGCGAACGTGACGACGACGCAGGTCGGCGGCTCGGTCACGCTGAGCGTGGGGCTATCGGGCGGGGTGGAGCCAGTGACGTACACGTTGCAGGCGGGCTGTGCGGGTCTCGCGGGCGATGTGTTCACCCCGGTGGCCGCGGGCAGTTGCACGATCTACCTGAACGCGACGGACGCGGTGGGAAGCCACTCGGACACTTCGGTGACGATCACCGTGAAGGCGGCGCTGGTGGCGACGCTCTCGGCGAACGTGACGACGACGCAGGTCGGCGGCTCGGTCTCGTTGAGTGTCGGGCTGTCGGGCGGTGTCGAACCGGTAACGTACACGTTGCAGGCGGGCTGTGCGGGCCTCGCGGGCGACGTGTTCACCCCGGTGGCCGCGGGCAGTTGCACGATCTACCTGAACGCGACGGACGCGGTGGGAAGCCACTCGGACACTTCGGTGACGATCACCGTGAAGGCGGCGCTGGTGGCGACGCTGACGGCGAACGTGACGACGACACAGGTCGGCGGCTCGGTCTCGTTGAGTGTCGGGCTGTCGGGCGGTGTCGAACCGGTAACGTACACGTTGCAGGCGGGCTGTGCGGGTCTCGCGGGCGACGTGTTCACCCCGGTGGCCGCGGGCAGTTGCACGATCTACCTGAACGCGACGGACGCGGTGGGAAGCCACTCGGACACTTCGGTGACGATCACCGTGAAGGCGGCGCTGGTGGCGACCCTCTCTCCCGCCACCTCGACGATTCACCTCGGCGGTTCGGTGACGTTCGTCGTCGGACACACGGGCGGTGTCGCGCCAGTGACGTACACGCTGCGGGCGAGCGGCCCGGGACTCTCCGGTACCGTCTTCACACCGACGGCGACGGGAACGTACACGATCTACCTCAACGCCACGGACGCCGTCGGGAGCGTTTCGGACGTGACGGCAACCGTGGTCGTGGAGTCATCGCTCGTGACGAAGTATACTGTGACGTTCACGGAGACCGGGCTGCCGGTCAAGGGAGAGTCGTGGCAGGTGTCGTTCAACGGCTCGACGGTGAAGACTGCCGCGACGTCGAGGGCCCCCACCGTTACCTCGGTCGAGTTCAACGTGACCAACGGTACATACCCGTACCTCGTCACGGGTCCGTCCGGCTACGGCGCAACGGCCCCGGACGGTAGCGTGTTCGTGGCGGGGGAGTACCGAACGGTGGATATCGCGTTCACGAAGGGCCCTACGCCGACGGTGACGCTCCACGAGACGGGGCTCGCGGGCGGCTCGAAGTGGTCGGTGACCCTCGGCGGGACCCTGACTGCCAGCTCGAAGACGGCGAACGTGGTGTTCAAGAACCTCACGCCGGCATCGTATGCCTACTCGATCGGGTCGGTGGGGAGCGCGACGACGTTGGTGAAGGTCGGAACCACGTGGACGGTCACGTCGACCGGGACGGTCTCGAACGCGAAGGGTGTCACGGTCCCGGTGCGGTTCGCGTATCTGGTGACGTTCACGGAGACGGGTCTCGCGAGCGGTACGTCGTGGAGCGTCACGTCGCAGGGCCAGACCGTGTCGTCCACCGGCACCGCCCTCGGTCTGTACCTGACGAACGGGTCGGTCGGGTTCACGGTGCACAAGGTGACGGGCTACACGGAGTCGTCCTCGCCTTCCGGGCACGTTACGGTGTCCGGTGCCCCGGCGAGCGTCTCGGTCAAGTTCACGGCGAAGCCCGGCGGCGAGCCTGCGGTCGGTGTCCCGGCCACAGGCTCTGTGCTCCAGGAACTGGTGCGGGCGGTCGAGGCCGTCCTCCACCTCTGAGCGGAGAAGGAGACCGATCGATCGACTGTCGGGGAGAAACCGACCCCGGCCCGCCCTCCGAAGGAACGGGGGCGGGCCCGAACCCCTTCCTGTTGTTCACCCCTAGTGGGGGTTCCTCCACCCCCTTGGCGAATCGTGGGAAACGCCCCGTGCCCGCGCTAAAACCGGTGCGCTGGCCGAGCCCGAGTTCGGGGCGTCGCTCGCCGTAATGGGCCGGCTCAGGCCAATATCGCGGGCTCCGGTGGCCTCCGCGGTCGGCCCCGAGGTCGCGCCGCAGCGGAGTCACGCGGGCTCGAACGGGACCGGCGACCGAGGGTTCTTGTAGTATAATTCCGTGCGTCCGTGCATGGTGGGTAGGCTTCGCCTCCGGGGGTTTGTCGCCGTAGTGATCGTCTTGGTCATGGCGGGTTCGTCGCTTGCGGTGCTGACCGCGGCACCCGCTTCGGCCGTGGCTTCGCCGGGGACGTTGGCTTCGGCCAGCTCGTCGGCGCCTTCGAGTTCCGGATCCACGGCGTCCGGGAGTTCGGGAGCTGTCGCGGTCGGTTCAACGGCCACCGCCCTCTCGATCAATACGGGGCTGGCCGCGCGCGTGCAGGCGACCGAACAACAGATTCTGGCCAGTGGCGGCAACCTTTCCAACTTCCATCCTCCCAATCTTCATCAAGCACCCCCTCTGCACGACACGCACGGGCTCGTGACTCCGCTCTACTACGTTGCACCGGCACCCATGGGTGTGGCGTACTTCGGTCTCAACAACACGACCGGGACGATGCAGGGAACTACGGTCAATACGACCAGCATCGCCGGTACGTGGCAGACCACCGACCCCCTCGGCACGCAGTCGGAGCTGTTCGATACCAGCTCCGGTAACGCCGCGGGCTCGTTTGGGGCACAGCTGAACAGCGTGCTGGTCAACATTTCACTCAAGGGTGCTACGGCGTACGGGCCCAACAGCCCGAACGCCCCTACCGGCTGCTCAGGATTCTATACGGGCGTGGAGAGCGACTACTGCCCCAACGTGTTCTGGCTGCAGAACTACATTCAGTACACGGTATCGTCGCACACCCTCACAATCAGCAACGAGATCTGGAACTTCTCGAATCCGACGGCGGACTGGGCGGGCACGGGTACGAACACGATCGAGGGGTTCGGGAGCGTCGAAGACTCCGAGGTCTATCAGGGACCTACCACGGCCAGCATCGCCGCCACCCCACCGTTCACGGTTGAGCTGTTCATGAACTACACCCAGGGGCCGTGTCACACGGATTCGGTGGCCGGCACGGGCGTTCCAAGCTGCGGCTCGCTCAGCACCACCGAGCCGAACAACGAGCTCTTCATGAACTACACCGTCCTGAACTCGGCGGGCACCCGAGTCTGCCCCTCCTCGGAGCCCACGGGGAGGGTGTGCGGGGAGGACGACGACGTCTTCTTCAACTCGGTGAACCCGAGCACGCCCACGGTGGGCGTTCCCGAGTACGGCCCCCACAACCGGATCGGTTCGGCGACCATCCAGGCGAACGGGACGGCGTACGACCCGGTCGGGCTGACCAACGATTTCGAGTTCGACTACGCGATCGGCTCCGACGACGGTGCGACGAACAACATCGTCTACCAGGACGGTAGCGTGGGGCTCGATTACTGCAAGGACTACGGTTCCCTTGGGACGACCAATGCCCTGCCCAGCGGAACGTGCGCCCAGTACAGCGCCCCCCCTGCCGCGACGGATTTTGGTAGCGAAACCGGCGAAACCAGCACCGGGGAGGGGACCTATTGGGCCCCCCAGAGCGTGACAACGCTGTGTCCCGGCGGCGGGACGTGCGCGCTAACCCAGGGGAGTTCCACCCCCGTCGCCCACCTCGTCACCGGCCCTTCGAACCTCGTCGGGCTATGGAACATGACGGGCAGCCCGTGCGTCGGCGCCACCCCCAGCTGTCCGTACGTGGGCGACGAGCCGCTCAGCTACCAGAACATCGCCCCCGCGAACGCCTGGGTCGGCATCGCCCGGGACGTCCGTCCGGGAGTCGAGGTCACGAACCAGTCGTACTTCCAGATCGCTCCCACGTTCGGGTTCGACTCGTCTTGGGGTGGTTCCGGAGGCGTGAAGGCGGCGCACCCGACCGCCCTGGGAACGAACATCTACCTCCCGACCGGGTGGTACACCATCGAGGTCCTCCTCAGCGGGTACACGCCCGTGATGGAGCAGATCGACCTCACCGCACCGGCCGCGCCGTCGATCCAGTTGACACCGAATTGGTCGACCGGCGCTTACACCCCCGATTGGGCGTTCAGCAACACGGACCTTGCGAACCTCTCGGTCTCGCCGTCGAATTCCGTCCCGAACGGGGCGGGAACGTCCGGCAATCCGTACATCGTCTCGGCGCCGGCGCCCGACGTCGGGGCGCCGTATGGTGTACCTGGATCGATCGCCTGGGTCTTCTCGAACACCAACGACTACCTGTTCACTCAATGGATCGGGGCGTTCGTCAACAGCACGACCGCGGTGACGCAGTTTAACCCGGCACCCTCGTTCCCCATCATCTATCCGGCGTGGCAGCAGGCCTCGTTCGGCCCCAGGTTCAACGTGCCGAGTACCGACGGTCTTCAGTACTATCTGCTCAACGCGCAGAACATCGCCGTGATCGGCGCAACCGACATCACCGCGTGGGGGAACAGCGAGGCGACCACCATCTACGCCTTCGTGGTCAACAACGGCGCGAACATCCTGATCGCCGACAACACGTTCCAGGTGTCGAACCGTGGGATTGATTTCACCGGCGGGGGAACGGCGGATTCGCGTACCATCAACGGGGTCGTCGTTCACGGAACGCTCGCCCCGGCGATCAACGTGGTTTGGGGCAATACGTTCGTCCCGGACCCGCAGTCGCAGCGCTACTCCGGGCTCGAGCCGTTCACGGCGCAGGACTCGCTGACGATCGCCGAGGCGTACGACCGCGTGTACAACAACGCGTTCGACGCCTACGGGATCCCGACGGGCTCCGCGGTTCCCGCAGGTACCCTCAACACGACGGTGAACGCGGCCGCGGCGGACCTTACCATGTGGAACGCGACCTGCCAGGGTGGCTACGCCCCGCTCTCGTCGTCGGTCTACCCACCGACCACGGTCTGCGAGCCACTCAGCTACTCCCAGACGCTCGACGGATACACGATGAGCGGCAGCATCCTTCCGGGGGCCACGTTCCAGGGCGGTAACTACTGGGCCGGGTACGGCACGTTGCCGGACCCGTACGCGAACATTCCGTACAAGGCGCGTCTGACGACCCTCACGGGGACGGCCGAGATCGCCGCAACGACCGCCGGGTTCGCGGGCGATTACGCCCCCTTGATCGACCCGGTCTACAAGGTGCCGTTCACCGAGAGCGGTCTCGCGTCGTCGACGACGGCGACCGCGTTCGAGATCACGGTCACCAACGCCGCCGGCTACACCGTGCTGAACGAGACGGCGACCAGCGCGGTCCCGGCGGGCTGTACGAGCGTGGTCTGCGTGAACTTCGACCTGCCGAACGGTACCTACAGCTGGGTCGCGTTGACCTCGCTGACCCTCACCGCACCGAGCCCGGCGGTAGGATCGTTCACGGTGAGCGGGGGCGCGGTCAGCGCGATCCCCATCACTTGGTCGACGGGGGCGGTACTGACGTTCACCGAATCCGGCCTTCACACCGGGGTCTTCTGGTATGTGAACATCACCGGTCAACGCCAGATCACATCGACAACGACCACGGCGACGATCACGCTCGCCAACGGGCTCTACAACTTCGCCTACAGCTTCCGAGATAACGTGGGGGCCTGCTACACCGGCGGTTCCGGGTCGGTAACGGTCAGCGGAACGACGGGCGAACCCGTAGCGTTCACAGCGGGGAACTACTGCGTGCTGTTCGGGGAGAGCGGCATAACGGCAGGATCCACCTGGCAAGTGACGCTGGGAGGCGTTCCGAAGTCCGTGACCACCGGCTCGGGCACGACGTACATCGGGTTCCTTGAATCGAGCAATGTGTATTCGTACTCCCTCGGCCCGGTCACGGGTTTCTCGGAGTCGGCGTTGCCCTCGAGCGGCACGGTGACCGTGAGCGGCGCGGCCGTCACGGAGACCACCGCGGCGTACTCGGCGTTCACGGTGTATCCGAACCTGTTCACCGTCCCGGTCGATGTGGGCGAGGCGACGTTCCTCTACACGATCTATTCGGGAGGGACGGCACCGTACACCGAGAGCTGGTCGGGGTTGCCGGACGGCTGCAGCAGCGCCACCGTCGCCTCGACCGGATACTGTACCCCCACGGACAACCTGGGCACGCCGTACTCACCGACCCTGACGTTCACCGACGCGTTCGGGAACGTTGCGACGGCATCGGTCAGGCTGCCGGTCGGTCCGGCGCTATCGGCCGGGACCGTTTCGGCGTCGACCAACCCGGTCGAGTCCGGTCAGCCGATAACGGTCTCAACGACCGGCGGCTCCGGTGGGGACGGTCAGTACTGGTATTCGTGGAGCGGTCTACCGAGCGGATGCAACAGCACCGCCCGGTCGTTCTCCTGTACCCCCCTGACCGCCGGGACGTACGACGTGGTCCTCAACGTGACGGACGGATACGGCGCCAACGTGACCTCGGCGTTCGCGCTCGTCGTCGACTCGACGATCTCGACGAGCGTTTTGGCGACTCCCAGCCTGACCCAGGTCGGCGCCACGGTCGCGTTGACCGCCACGGTCTCGGGGGGCGTCGCACCGGTCCACTGGACGCTCGAGGCCAGCGGGTCGACCGCCAACCTCTCCAGCGGAACGTTCTCGCCCGCGTCGCCCGGCACGTACACGATCTACCTGAACGCGACGGACGCCAACGGCGACACCTCGGACGCGACCGCGGCCGTGACGGTCAATCCGGCCCTGGTCGCCACGCTGACGGCGAACCCGACGACGACCCAAGTCGACGAGGCGTCGCAGCTGTCGATCGCCCTGGCGTATGGGGTCGCCCCGTACGCCTGGACGCTCCAAGTGAACGGTTCGTCGGCGATCCTGGACTCCGGCTCGGGCGCGAGCAGCGCGTACTCGTTCGCCCCCGTCGGGGCAGGGACCTACACGTTCTACCTGAACTCGACCGACTCGGTCGGCAGCGTTTCGGACGTGACCGCGACGGTGATCGTCAACCTGGCGCTCGGCGGCTCGCTGAGCGCGACCCCCAACCCCACGCAGGTCGGAACTCCGTCCGTTGTCTCCGTCAACCTGGTGAATGGAGTACCACCGTACTCCTGGACGCTTCAGCAGGGCGGAGTGACGGTCGATTCGGGCACCGGCGCGAGCGGGAGCTACAGCCTCCCGGCGTCGGCAGCGGGTTCGTATGAGTTCTATCTGAACGCGTCGGACTCCGTGGGCAGTCCGTTCAGCACGACGCTGACGGTCGTGGTCAACGCGGCCCTGTCGGGCTCGCTGAGCGCGACCCCCAACCCTACACAGGTCGGGACGCCATCGGACGTGTCGATCGGCCTGGAGAACGGGGTAGCTCCGTACGCTTGGACGCTCCAGGTCGGAGGAGTGACGGTCGACTCCGGCTCCGCGGCCAGCGCGACCTACAGCTTCAGTCCGGCCTCGGCGGGGAGCTACGAGATCTACCTGAACGCGAGCGACTCGGTCGGCAGCACGTTCTCTGCGACGACCACGGTGGTCGTCGACACGGCGCTCTTGGGAACGCTGAGCGCGACGCCGAATCCCACGCAGGTCGGCCAACCCGTACTGGTATCGGTCGACCTGTCGAACGGAGTAGCGCCGTACTCGTGGACCCTGCAAGAGGGCGGGGTGACGGTCGATTCGGGCACCGGCTCGAGCGGGAGCTACAGCTTCCCGGCGTCGGCGGCGGGTTCGTATGAGTTCTATCTGAACGCGTCGGACTCGGTCGGCAGTCCGCTCAACACGACGGTGACGGTCGTGGTCAACGCGGCCCTGTCGGGCTCGCTGAGCGCGACCCCCAACCCGACGCAGGTCGGGACACCATCGGACGTGTCGATTGGCCTGGAGAACGGGGTAGCACCGTACGCGTGGACGCTGCAGGTCGGTGGAGTGACGGTCGACTCCGGCTCCGCGGCCAGCGCGACCTACAGCTTCAGTCCGGCCTCGGCGGGGAGCTACGAGATCTACCTGAACGCCACGGACTCGGTGGGAAGCACGTTCGGCACGACCGTTACGGTCGTGGTCGATGCGGCGCTCACGGGGTCCCTGGGCGCGACGCCGAACCCGACCCAGGTCGGCCAAGCGGTGCTCGTATCGGTCAGTCTATCGAACGGAGTTGCGCCGTACGCGTGGACTCTCAAGGAGGGGGACGTGACGGTCGACTCGGGAACGGGCGCCAGCGGGAGCTACAGCTTCCCGGCGTCGGCCCAAGGGTCGTTCGTGTTCCACCTGGACGCGACGGACGCGGTCGGCAGCACGTTCGGGGCTACGGTGACGGTCGTGGTGAACGCGGCCCTATCGGCCTCGCTGAGCGCGACGCCGAACCCGACGCAGGTCGGAAAGCCGGTGCTGGTATCGGTCGACCTGTCGAACGGAGTAGCGCCGTACTCGTGGACCCTGCAGGAGGGCGGGGTGACGATCGACTCGGGGACGGGCGCCAGCGGGAGCTACAGCTTCCCGGCGACGGCCCAGGGATCGTATGTGTTCTACCTGAACGCGACGGACTCGGTGGGGAGCGTTTCGGACGTGACGGCCACGGTGATCGTGGACGCGGCGCTGGTCGCTCACCTGTCGCCGGCAACGGCCACGATCCACCTCGGTGGGACCGTGACCTACGTGCTCTCGCACACCGGCGGGGTCGCCCCGATCACCTACACGCTCCAGGCGAGCGGGCCGGGGCTCTCCGGCAACGTGTTCACGCCGACGGCGCCCGGGACGTACACTATCTACTACAACACGACCGACTCGGTCGGCAGCGTCTCGGACGTAACGGCGACCGTGACGGTCGAAGCGAAGGCTCTCTACTCCGTGACGTTCACGGAGACGGGTCTTCCGAAGAACGCGAAGTCGTGGTCCGTGACGTTCAACGGCACGACGGTGACCACGAAATCGATAGCGCACACGGCGACCACGGCGACGATCGAGTTCAACGTGACGAACGGAACGTACGCCTACCTGATCTGGGGTGCGGCCGGCTACGACACGGGATTCCCGGATGGGAGCGTGGTCGTAGCAGGATCGCTCCAATCGGTGAGTGTCCCCTTCTCGAGGGGCTCGACGCCGACCGTTAGCTTCCACGAAGTGGGGCTCGCGACCGGGTCGAAGTGGTGCGTGGAGCTCGCCTCGACGCTGACGACCTGCTCGACGACGGCCAAGGTTTCGTTCCTGCACCTCAGCTCGGGCCAGATGTACTCCTACGTGATCGAAGAGGTGGGTTCGGCGAGTACGCTCGTGAAGGTCGGGACCTCGTGGGTCCTCCAATCGAGCGGCACCGTGACGGACCCGACGGGCGTCACGGTCCAGGTGCGGTTCGCCTACCTGGTGACGTTCACCGAGACCGGACTCCCGGGCGGAACGTCCTGGAGCGTTACGTCGGAGGGCCAGACGGCGTCGTCCACGGGAACGACGATCGGCCTCTACCTGACGAACGGGACGGACGGGTACACCGTCCATGCGGTCCCCGGCTACAAGGAGACGTCCACCCCTCACCACGTGGTGGTGGCGGGCGGGCCGGCGAGCGTGTCGGTGACGTTCACACCCAAGCCGGGCGGAGCGCCGGTGGCCGGAGGGCCGGCCGTGGGCGCGACCCTGAGCGAAGTCGTGCGGGCGATCGAGGTCGTCCTGCGCCTCTGAGCGAGGTCGTGAACCGGTAGAACGGGATCCCGGGGCGACCCGGAGTGGCCAACCCTTTCCTTCCTTTCCCTTCTCTCTTCGCCGTGCGAAGATCGATGACCGCTCCCGGCCTCTACCGCACGGGCCGGGTCCTGGCACGGAGGGCCAAGAGCGAATGAGCGGAATCACCGCACCTTCCTCGGCCGACGCGGCAGTCTCGCTCCGGTCCCTGGGCAGCGCGTCGGAGGTGGACGAGCTCGCCGTATCCGACCTGTCCGACGAGTTCGGGCCGTTCCTGTCGCACTTCATGCGGGAAACCCTGCGCGCGGCCGGCGACGTCCGGCTGGCCCGCGTCGGCCCGGATCTGAAAGGCGTCTACCTGTACGATCCGGTCGAGCGGGTAGCCTCGATCTTCACTCGCACCGCCGCGGTCGCCGAGACGCTGTTCGCGCTTCGAGACCATCTCAGCGTCTTCTCGGAGTTCCCGCTCGGGCCGCCGCGCGAGCGGTACGACGTCTTTTCCCTGTCGCTTCCGACACCGGCACCCGTCCCGCCGTTCCGACACCCGGTGCGGGCGGCCCGCGAGGGCGACCGCGCCTCGCTGCTCGATCTGATGAGCGGAGTGTACGAGCGGTTCAACGCGGGCTGGCTCGACTCGACCCCGGCCGGCTCGGAAAAGTGCTTCGTGGTCGAGGCCGACGGGCGGATGGCGGGCGCTGCCTGGGTGAGCCGGGCGGGGTCCCACGGCCGACTGCACTCGCTCTCCGTCAGCCCCCGATTCCGGGGGCTCGGTATCGGCTCCGATCTCTGGCGTGCGCGCGTCCTCTGGGCGGGCGGAGCGGGGATACTCCGCTTGATCTCCGAGATCCCGGAGGCGAACGCCGCCTCTCGGGCGATCGCACGGCGCGGTGGGATGCGGCCCACGGGGCTCACCTTCCGCTACGACCGGCCCTGACGGTGCTAGTTCCTCGGCGCCCCACAGTTGGGGCAGCGGTCGAGCGTGGAGTCGATCAGGGTGCCGCAGTACTTGCAGTTTACCTTGACCGTGTCGCGGAGAACGATCTGCTGGACCGCGGGTTGGTCGGACGGGTTCAACCGCACCGGCGGCGGTGACCCGGCGGGAGGATAGTACCGGACCTGACCGGTCGGCGAGTGGGCGGGGAGCCTGGGGCGCCGTCGCGACCGGGAGGCCGCCCAGGCGATCACGACCACGATCACCACGACCACGAGAACGAGGGCGACGATGACGTCGGGCGTGAACGGAGACGGTGTCATGGCCGCGGCCGGCGGGGTGCCGGCCGTCAGGGCATACGAGGTGCTCGTGACGTAAAGGTTGTCGGTCCAGGAGAACCCGTTCCCGTTGGAGGCGTTCGTATCCTGTTCCGTGTAGTGGTATCCGACGATGTAACCCGTGGTGGGGTCGAAGTACTCCTTCCAGTCGTAGCTCGCGTCGAAGACGCCGTAGGCGTCGTTGCGCTCGTACGACCCGACCCCCTGGGCGTAGATGGTGGCGACCCACCGGCCCGGGTCGCTCCCGAGGAGGTAGCTGGTGTTGCGCGACTCGACCGTCATCGGGTAGGTGAGGACCGAGAAGTCGGCCCCCACGGCCAGCGCGTTGTCCATGTAGAACCAGACCTCCGAGCCGTTCAGGCCCGACTGGTTGTCCGTGCCGTTCACGTAGAGGAACGATACGGCGGAGAAGGTGAAATTCCCCTCGGAAGTCCAGTGCAGCGGTCCCGAGTTGTTCGAGTAGTTGACCGAGTAGTCAAAGCGGGCCGACTCCGTGCCGTTCGTCGCGGTCGCCGTCACCGTCTCGGTCCCGACCACCGAGTACTCCTCGAAGTAGCCGCCGTAGACCGACCCCGTCCCGTTCGTCAGGGCGATCGATTCGTGGTACGTGAAACTGTCCCCCGTGTGCGGGTCGTAGTGGCCGGCGACGGGTACGTGACCGAGCGGGGCGAGCAGGAGGAGGAGGGCGACCGCGGTGACGGAGGAGCTCACCCGGAGAACCCTCCCCCGCCCCCGTGAACGTGACCCGGGTGGACTCCCCCGATGCCGCTGAAGGTCGAGTAGTAGCCGCCGTGCATCACGATCAGCGGGCCGTAGAAGAACCCCGGCATGAACATCGGGCGGGGCCCGCCGTACCCGACGCCGGCCGCAGCGGGCGTCGGGACCTGGGTTGAATCCATTCCGGTGATTGTCTCGGTCCGAACCCCGTGGACCATCCGAACGGCCAGGCAGATCAGTTCGGCTTGGGAGGACGGCATCGCCCGCCGCCCGACGATGTCGTACGCCTCCTCGAGGAGGTTGAGGGACTCGTTCGCCTCGAGGACCGGGACCGACGCCAGGATCGCCGCGGCGACCAGGGGGTACTCGAGGTAGGTTCCGAGACCCCTCGCGAGGATCGCGAGCTTGGTGGAGATCCCCTCCACCGGGAGCTCCGAGATCGCAAGGTAGGCCGAAGCGAGCTCCACATCCTCGGAGGCTTGGTACCCCCAGCTCGCGAACATCGACCGAAGGGCAGTGAACTTCGAGGCTACGTCCGGGCGGTTGACGATCGCCATCAGAGCGGCCGACTCGTACGAGAGGGTCATCTGGAGGAATTGGGCGAGCTCGCCGGTGGCGAACGTTCCGTCCGCGCGCTGCCCCAGCAGCAGGACCGAGGCGACCCCGAGCGAGGACTCCTTCGGGACCCGCGCCACATGCCGCGCGTCGTGCTCGAGTTGGGTGAGCGCGGGCATCGCATCCTCCACGCCACGGGGAAGGCACGACAGGATCTCGGCGGCCATCAACTGGTTCTCCACGTTGTGGGCGAGCGAGCCGATGCGGCCGAAGGCGTCCAAGTAGACCCGCTCGCCCTGCCCGACTTCGGGCTGGAGCTTGGCGAGTCCAATGCCCACGGCCCAGAGGTTGGCCCGGTCGACCCGAGCGAGGGGTGCCGCGAGGTCTCCCACGTACTGTGCTCCGCGGTCGGCCATGCCGTTCAGCTCCTGGTCGACGGACTGCCGTTGGGCGCAGTAGGCGGCGAAATCGACGTCCGACGCGCGGTACAGACGGAAGCCGAGGTCCCTCAGCTCCTTGGCGCCGAGCGCGGTGAGCGCGACGTACGCCCCGTCGCACGGGGTCAGCGTGTCGAGGAGCGATCTCTTGGCGATCAGGCTGTCGAGGCCTTGCTCGCGGGCCGCCAGGTCGCTGTCGGCCCTCCGGACGGCGCCTTCCTCCTGGGCTTCCTCTCGGAGGGCCGCGTCCCGCTTGTCCTTCGATTCCAGATGGAACAGGATGGAATGGGTCTTCCGGAAGTCGTCCTCCGCCTGCTGGGAGAGGCGGGCCCGTTCCTGGGCGCGCTGGGCGATGTCGCCCGAGACCTGGGCGATGGTGTCGATCTCGGAGCGCATCGCGGCGTACTGCTCGGCCGTGAGGTAGGAGATCAGCTGGAGCTGTTGGAGGGCGGTGATGTCGGCCGGGGCGAGGCTCGGGGTCGCCGAACGGTTCCGTACGTTGGTGAGGAACGTGAAGACGGCCTGACAGTTCGCCATGGTTACCAGTCGATCGCCGGGAACCGCGTATAAAACGACGCTTCTTGACCCTTGTTGCGGACCTCCAGCTCGAGCCGGCGCCCGGTCTCCTCGAGCCGAACGATCGGATCCCCGGCGAGGGCCTCCCGCAAGACCCCCTCGAAGTGGCGTTTCCGCGAGCCCAAGGTGCCGAACCGGCGGGCCCGCTCCCCCTCGATCTGCTCGTACGCGAACATGAACTCGTAGAGCGAACGGAACATCTGGTCCTCCACCTTCTCGCGCACTCCTTCGGGCTCGACGGTCGCCTCGTCGATGCCTTCGAGATCCACGAAGAAGACGGCCCCGTCGGGGGCGATCACCGCGTCCTTGTCGAGCCATACGTCGTTGAAGTCGAGCCCGGTGTACCGTCCCCGAGCGAGGTCGGGGGTCAACGTCCGGGCAAAGAGGGTCATCATGGCCACGGTGGTCCGGACGTACTGGACCTCGAATCGAAGCGCCCTGGCGCTCGAGTCCAGCCCGAACCGGTCGAAGAGGTGGCGCACGTCGTTGCCCACCGTGCTGCGGGCGTGGAAGTAGATCCGTACGTTCGACGGCACGAGGCGTAGCTCCTGCACGAACCGCCCGGTGTAGGTCCGGTACCAGTGGATCGTACGCAGCCGCTCCTCGAGCGCGGGCGGGAAGAGGCAGATCTTCACGAGCGGGGCGATGAGAAAGCCGTCGAGGGACGTGAGGTCGGCCCGCTCGGAGACCCGAAGGGCGACGGAGGCGTGCTCCAGACCCTGTCCGCCGTACGGGGAGCCGCGGAGCCACAGTTCGCCCGTGATGTATCGGTCGATCCCCGGCGCGGTGGGTCGCTCCAGGCGCGCCCGCACGTCCGGGTCGCCGACCAGCGCCGCGACCCGCTGGACGTCGAGGGGCTTCGAGGCGTACGGATCGATCGCCGAACCGACCCCCTTCACGGAGAGATAGAACTCCCGCCCGTCGAGGGTGGCCACCGGCTCCGGGGACACGGCCCCCCGGTTGTCGTCCTCGAGGAACACCACCGTCTCCGCGGCCGGCTCGTCGAGGAGGGACGCCAGGGACGGGGGCAGATAGATCCGGTCCGCGATCGAGAGGGCGGCCCCCCCGAACCGCCGGTTGGGAATCGACGCGCATGGGTAGGTTCCCAGCGGAAGCGGTGACCCGAGCAGCCTCATCCGGCCCCCCCTGCCCCCGGGGCCCCACCGAGTCGGAACCGCATGCGCTTGTGCCTCCGATCGGCGCGGCCTCGAGTCGCTCGAGGCATTCCGCCGACTTGAGGGTGACCCCGGGTCGGCGGGCGCCCGGTCCGGTCGCCGGCTAGCGTCCCCGCGAGCGCGGGGCCGCCGCGCCAGCTTTATATCGAAATCGATACAGTGCCGAACCGCCCCCCGAGGAGGCGCATGCCGGCCCGGATCATCGGTCTCTACTCGCTCGCGTGCATGGAGCGCGAGGGCCCGGTCTACGGTTACTTCATCTCCGACCGGATCTCGGAGCGGACCGGCGGCGCGTGGAGGCCGGGCGCAGGGGCGGTGTATCCGGCCCTCCAGGCGTTGGTGGCGCGGGGTCTCGCCTCCCGGAGCGGCCAGGGGCGCCGGCTCGAGTATCGGATCACCCCCGCGGGGCGTCGCGCGCTGCGGCGCCTGCGGTCGCAGACCGAGCCCGGGGGCCGGTCCGCTCCGGATCTCTCCGCCCTCTGGGGGGACGTCGTCGGGCGGCGGGACCTGGGGCCGTTCCTGCTCCACCGAATGCGTCGGACCCTGGTCGGGATCGAGACCCATCTCGCCCGGACCGCCGGAACGGCCGCGGGTCGCGCCCTTCGGGCGCAGGTCGTCCGGGAGCTCGCCGGCGCGCGGACGCGGATCGCGACGGCGGGTCGCGCGCGCCGCGCGAGGGCCGGAGGGACCCGATGAACGGACCCCTCAACGGCAGCGCGATCGTCGTGAAGGACCTGTCGAAGCACTACGGCTCGGGCGCGCGCCTGGTGCGGGCGCTCGACCACGTCACGCTGACCATCCCGTCCGGGACCGTCTTCGGACTGCTCGGTCCGAACGGGGCCGGCAAGACGACCCTCATCAAGGTCCTCACGGGCATCTCCGAGATCACGGACGGCGACGCGACCGTCGCGGGGTTCGACGTCCGGCGCCAGTCGATGGACGTCCGGGCCCGGATCGGCTGGGTCGCGGCCGAGGTGATCCTCGACGACGACTTCAGCGCGCGCGAGAACCTCTGGTTCCAGGCGAAGCTCCAGAGCCTCAAGGGATGGGAGTCCCGCGCCGAGGATCTCCTCAAGTTCTTCTCTCTCGCCGACCGCGCGGACGAGAAGGTCAACCAGTTCTCGACGGGGATGCGCAAGAAGCTCGAGATTGCCCTCGCGCTCCTCCACCAGCCCCTCGTGATCTTCATGGACGAGCCGACGATCGGCCTCGACGTCAGCACGCGTCGGATGCTGTGGGACATCGTGACGGGGGTCCACAAGGAGTTCGGCGTCACCGTGCTCCTCACCACGCACTACATCGAGGAGGCGGACGCGCTCTGCGACCGGATCGCGATCATCGACCAGGGCCGGATCCTCGCCGAGGGCACGCCCTCCGAGCTCAAGAGCCGCGTCCGGGCCGACATCGTCCAGCTGGAGACGGTCGAACCGCTCGACGCCGCGCGGCTGTCCCGCATCCCGGGAGTTCAGGAAGTACGGGCCCAGGGGAACGACTGGACCGTCCGCGTCGCCACCGCCGACGACTTCCTGCCGCGGCTGTTCGCCTCGGTGCGGACCGACCAGATCCGGCGGATCAGCGTCGAGAAGCCGAGCCTCGAGACGGTGTTCCTCGAGGTCACCGGGCGTCGGCTGGGCCAGGACGAGCCGATCCGCGACGTGCGGCGGTTCTACGCCCAGATGCAGAGGGCCCGCCGATGAGACCCCAATGGAGCCCGCTCTGGGGGCTGTACTGGCGCGAGATCGTCCGGACGTTCCGGAACCCGTTCGTCCTGCTGATCACGGTCGTCCAGCCGTTCATGTGGCTCGCGTTCTTCGGGAGCAGCTTCTCGGAAGCCCCCGCGAGCACCCTGGAGGGGATCTTCGGGGCGTCGAACTACATCCAGTTCCTGCTGCCCGGCGTCCTCTCCACGTCGATGCTGACCGTCGGGATGTTCGGATCGATGAGCACCATCCAGGACAAGCGGTTCGGATTCATGAAGCGCATCCTGATCACGCCCACGTCGAAGGGGACCGTCTTCCTCACGAAGGCGCTCGGCTCGGCCTCCCGCGGGCTCGTCCAGTTCCCCGTCATGGTGGCGGCGGCGCTGGTGTTCGGCGTGCCGTTCCACCTTTCGCCGCTCCAGTGGGCGGCGTGGGTCGGCGCGCTCATGCTCCTCGCGATCGGCTTCTGCAGCCTCTTCCTCGCGATCACCGCCCGCGCGACCGACTGGCAGACGCCGGGCGTCGTTTCGAACTTCATCACCATGCCGCTCATGTTCTCGAGCGCCGCCCTGTTCGGCGCGAAGTACTTCCCGCCCTGGATGGTCGCGATCTCGGACGTCAACCCGATCACGTTCTCGGCACTCCTGGGCCGGAGCTTCGTCCTCGGGACGACCACGCACTGGGTGTACCTCGGCTACCTCGCGATCTTCGCGGGGCTCATGCTCGCGATCGGGTTCGTCGTCTCGAGCCGGTGGCTGCGGGTCGAGTAGGACCGCCTACCTCGGGGAGGGGCTGCCGGCGGCGGTGGTAGGGCCTTCGGCCGGGGCCCGCACCTCGAAGTCCCGCCCTTCCCACCGGTCCGACTCGGGCCAGTAGAACGTGAACCGCCACGACCGGCTCGGCCGGTCGAGCGGCGGGAGGTCGACGTAGTGCAGCCCGAGACCGGTCCCCCGGGAGTCGAGGGTCTGCGGAGTTCGCCAGTCGTCGTCGCTCGCGCGCAGCCGGAACGGGGCCCCCGCGATCACCCGGATCGTCGCGTCGGCCGGCGCGCGGACCGGTTGCCGGTCGAACTTCCATACCTCCAGGGTCGAACGCCGGCGCCCCCGCCGGAGGTACCGCTCCGCGACCGCCGGGACCCGGTCGAACACCGCGCCGTCCGACGCCGAGCGGAGCAGCGTGAGGTACTCGGCCTGCGCCCAGGCGAGCGGCATCGCGGCCTCGGTGGGACGGCCGAGCTCGAGGTGCAGGGACGGCCGGTCGGCCTCGTCCCACACCTGCTCGGTGAGGAGGCCGGTCGGCGTGGCGAACTTCTCCATCGCCTCCAGATACGGGCCCGCGTCGCGGCCGGCCGCGATCTCGTAGTGGCCTCGCTCGCCCGTGAGGACCGGCCAGGCGCGGCCGGTGCCCCAGTCGGTGTACGGACCTCCGTCGTCGCGTTGCCCGTATCCGTCGTGGTTGTACCGGCGCCAGACCGGTCCGTAGGGCGTTTCCACGCGGAGGATCCGGTCGACGACCCGCAGCGAGTCGACCACGAGGGGGTCGTCGGGGGCCCGGACACCGTACCGCACGAGGTCGAGGAATCCGGCGTCGACCACCTCGCTCGCGGGGAACTCGTTCGGCGCCTCGGGAGGAAGGTTGGGGAGGCGCACCGTCCCGAGGTCCGTCCCGTCGACCGGTACAGGGACCGCCGTCGACGCCGGTCGGATCCGGACGTAGTGCTGGGGGATCCCCTTCACGAGGGTCCCCCGCCGGGTGACCGTCCACCGTTCGACGTGCGCCTCGAGGAAGTCCGCGTACTCCTGGATGAACGTGGCGGTCCCCTCGTCGCCCCGCGCCCGGGCGAACCCGGCGGCGACCGTCAGCGCCGCGATCCCCGTCGCGAGGGTGGACGGCGAGTAGCCACCGACCTCCTCCCATCGGTCCTGCTCGGTCGCGGGACCGCGCTCGATCAAGTACCGCGCCCCCTGCGACACCATCGGTCCCGAGTCGAACGGGGATTCCCGAGGGAGGGGTCCCAGCTTGGACGCGAGGAGGATCGGGAGCGCCACCTCGTCCAGCTGGATCCCCTGCCAGTACGGCGTCCCGTCGACCCAGAAGTTCTGAGGGAAGCCCCCGTCCGGACGCTGCTGCGTCGCCAGGTAGACGAGGGCGCGGAGTGCGGTCTCGGTCGCCCCCGACGCGAGGAGCCCGGTCGCGCAGTGCGCCATGTCCCGGGTCCAGACGAGATGGTACCCGCCCCGATCCGAGTCCGATTTCGCCGCACCCCACGGGATCGAGAGCGAGGCGATGAACGCCCCGGCGAAGAGCTTGTCCTCGTGGGCCAGGAGCGTCGCCCGGCTCGCGCGGTACAGGCGCCCGCCGTCGTGCGAGCGACCTCCGAGGGGAAGCTCGTGGGCCGTGGTGCGCTGCCACTGCTCAAGGAACCGGCGGTGGTGGAGCTCGAACGGCGCGGCGAGCGACTGGTGCAGCGTCGTCACGGCCGACTGGAGGGAGTCGCCGAACGCGAGCCCGAGCGTGAACTCCGTGACCTCCGCGAGCGAGATCTCCCCCGTGAGCGCCACGTTCCCGTCGGGCGCCCGGTCGAACTCCCAGGCCATCGTGCCGTGCTGGGAGATGTCGGTGTACCCGTCGCTGGCCCCCACGTATCCGACGGAGGTCCGGACGAACGGCACGGTCGCCCCAACCGCCAGGGCGGTCCCGCCCTTCTCGGCCGCCAGGAAGGAGCGGCCCAGGAGCTCGTAGACCGCCGCGTGGTTGCCCCAGCCGCCGACCTCGAGGTGCGGCGCGACCAGGGCATACAGCCGGAGCTTCCCGACCAGGCGGCGGTCGAGGACCTCGAGCCGAGTCCGCACGAGGAGGCACGGCTGGTGCGGGTCGCCGATCACCCACTTGGTCAGCCGGTACCGGCCCTCCGGCTCCTCCGAAACGACGCGGAACCCGAGCGCGTGCTCGTGCGGCCGCTCGGTCCTCGGGACGAGGTGCCGCTTCTCCTCGTGGAACAGCGCACCGCCGTCGGCGAAGAGGAATTCGAGGTCGCGCAGCTGGGGTCGATCGATGCGCGGATAGTAGACCTCGGTCACGGTCCCGCGCCAGAGGGTGTACCAGAGGCGGGAATCCGACGAGTAGGCCGTGCCGACGCCGTCCTTGTTGCTGTGCGACCAGCGGGGCTCGATGCCGGGACCGCCGAAGGCGAGTCGGTTCCCCCGGGGTTGCACGACGCGCGGCCTCCGGGCGAACGAGGGAGCCCGACTCTTTGAGGTTTGACCCCGCCGGTGCCGGCCGGATTCCGCCGACGGGCTTTTCCGACTCCGTCCCTACCGCGGGACGTGGACCTGCTCGAGTTCGTCCTCCTCCTCGGGCTGACGGGGGTCCTCGCGGGTCTCCTCGGGTCGCTGACCGGGCTGGGGGGCGCGGTCGTGGTCATCCCGGTGCTGATCGTCGGGTTCGGCGCCAGCTTTCCGGTCGCGGCGGGGGCCGGACTGATCACGATCCTCGCGACCTCCTCGACCACGGGGTCCGCGTACGTGCGGGACCGCCTGAGCGATCTACGGATCGGCATGTTCTTCGAGATCGCGACCGTGCCGGGGGCGATCCTCGGCGCCACCGCGACGGTGTTCCTCACCCACGCGAACCTGAACGACGCCCTCCAGATCGCCCTCGGCTTCGTCCTGCTCGCGATCCTGCCCGGTAGCCTCCGACGACGCAACGAGGAGCTTCCTCAGGCGGTGGTGCCGGACCGACGCTCGACGAGGCTCGGGATGCGCGGCTCCTACCGGGACGGGCCGACCGGGAAGGACGTCGCCTACGTCGCCGCGGACACCAACCCTGCCCTCGGTGTGATGTTCGGGGCAGGCGTCGTCTCGGGGATGTTCGGGATCGGTGCCGGGGTGTTCAAAGTCCTGGCCCTCGACCACTACCTGCGGTTGCCGATGAAGGTCTCGACCGCGACCAGCAACTTCATGATGGGCGTGACGGCGGCGGCCGGCGCCGGAGTCCTCCTGGCCGCCGGCTACGTCAACCCGATCGTGGCGGCGCCGGCGGCGATGGGGACCGCGCTCGGCGCCTACTCAGGGTCGCGCCTGCTGCCCGCCCTGACGAACCAGGCGGTCCGGTACATCGCCCTCCCGGTCGTGCTCGCCCTGGCAATCGAAACGATCCTGCGGGGGGTGGGCCTGCCGTGACCGGGCCGGACACGGCTGGCCCGGCGCCCGAGGACGCCGGGGGCGCGCTGCCGGCCGAAGTCTACCGACGGATGTCGTTCGCCCTTCGCGCCGGGCTGGTGACAGCCCTCCTGCTCCTGGCCGCGGGGGTCGCGGCCTATCTCGCCGCCCATCCGGGGGGGACCGCCGCCGGCGTGCTCGCGACCAACCCGATCGCGCGGTTCCTCTCCGTCGGCGGCCTCGGGCAGGGGCTCGCCCGGGGGTCGCCCGAAGCGATCCTGACGCTCGGCACCCTCGTCCTGGTGGCAACCCCGATCGTCCGGGTCGCGTCCGGGTTCTACTACTTCCGCCGCGGAGGCGAGCGCACGATGGAGGCGATCACGCTCCTGGTGTTCGCGCTGATCCTCTTCGGACTGCTCGTCTTCGGACCGTTCGTGAAGTGAGCGGGGGGACCGGGAGCCGGGAACGCCCCACGCCCGGCTACGCCGAGGCGCCGAGCTCGGAAAGCGCACGGCGGACGCGTTCCAGGCCCAGATCGGCGAGCGCCCGGGCGCGTGCCGGCTCCTTCGCCTCCGCGGAAACCCGGAAGATCGGCTCGGTACCGGACGGGCGCAACAGGACCCACCCTCCCGGCAGGTACGCCTTGATCCCGTCGATCGTCTCGACCCGCTCCGCCGTCGCGCGCATCGACTCGGAGACCTTGGCGATCACCCGGTCCCGATACTCGGCGGGGCACGCGACCTTCTCCTTGACGAGCGTGTAGCGCGGTATCTCCCGCACCAGGTCGGCGAGGGGGCGACCGGTCCGCGCGAGAACGTCGAGGAGGGTGGCGGCCGCCATCGCGCCGTCGCGCGCGAGCTGGAACCGCGGGAAGACGAGACCGCCGTTGTCCTCGCCGCCGAACACCGCCCGGCGCGCCATCATCTCGTGCGTGATGGACGGCGAGCCGACGCGCGTGTAGACGACCGATCCTCCGAGCGGTCGGACGGTGTCCTCCACCGCCTGCGACGCGGCGACCGGCACCACGACGGTCCCCCCGCCGTGCCGCTCGACCGCATCCCGCGCGAGGAGGGCCAGCATCTGCTCGCCGGGGACGTACCGACCCGCGGCGTCCACGAAGACGGCCCGGTCGGCGTCGCCATCGTGCGCGATCCCGAGGGCGGCGCCGACCGCGGGGACGGCGCGGCAGAGGTCGGCCAGGGCCGCTTCCGTTGGCTCCGACGGCCGGCCAGGAAACGTCCCGTCGACATGCGCGTTCAGCGTGATCGTGCGGCACCCCAGCCGGCCGAGCAGTGCGGGGCTCGTCGGGATCGACGCGCCGTTGCCGCAGTCGAGGACGACCGAGAAGTTCCGGGCGGCGATCCGCGCGGGGTCGACCTGCGCGACGATCCCGTCGAGGTACCGCTCCGCCCCCGCCGGATCGGCCACGACGCTCCCAATCCGGGAGTACGGGACGGTCGGGCTGACGCCCCGTTCGACCGCGGCCTCGATCGCCTCCTCCGTCGCGCGCGTCACCTCCAGCCCGTCCGCTCCGATGCACTTGAGGCCGTTGAACTCGGGCGGGTTGTGGGACGCGGTGACGATGACGGCCAGGTGGGCCCCGACCCGGGGGACATTGTACTGGATCGCGGGAGTCGCCAGGAGGCCTAGGTCGATGACGCGATGGCCCGCGGCCGCGAGCGTCCCGGCCACGACCTGGGCGAACGCGGGGCTGGACGTTCGACCGTCGCGTCCCACCGCGAGGGTCGCCGGGGCGGGAACGATCGAGGCGATGGCGCCCGCCACCCGGGTCACGAACGGGGCGGTGAACGTTTCTCCGACGACCTCCCGGATGCCGTTGGTTCCGAACAGTCGGGCCATCTCCGCTCGTCCGCCGAGAAGCGACCGCGCCTATAAGCGCGGGAACCGTTATGCGCGGCGGTTCCCCGTACGGCCGGTGACGCCCCCGCGATGGCTGGCGGACGAGATGCTGGGACGCCTCGCAAGATACCTCCGGTTCGTCGGCTGCGACACCGAGTACGGGCGGGGGCTCTCCGACGACCAGCTGCTCCGTTCGGCGGAGGAGGGGGACCGAGTGATCCTCACGCGCGACCGGGGACTGGCGCTTCGTTCCCCCCGGGTCTTCCTCATCGACAGCACGGCGATCTCGGAGCAGTTCCGGGCCGTGCGCGCTCGGTGGCCCGAAACCCCCGCCGAGCCGCGGTTCGAGCGGTGCACCGAGTGCAACGGGGTGCTCGCCCCGTACCGGCTCGGCACCCACCCCGAACGCGAGACGTCCGTGCCCCGCCGTGAGGGGAGGACCGTGGGGAACGTGTTCGCGTGCGGCTCCTGCGGACACCTGTACTGGGAAGGGTCCCACACCGCCCGCGTACGCGAGCGCCTCCGAGCCTGGGCCGGGGGAGGTCCCGCATGATCTCGTGCTACGTCGAGCCGTCCGGGGAGTCGTCGCCGCTCGCCCGCGCCGAGACGGCCGCCGCCGCGGAGGCGGTCGGCGGAGGACTCGCCCCGGATCCTCTCGCGCTCTCTCCGCTGATCGCGGTCCGGCTCCCCGACCTCCCCTCGATCGGCGCGCTGTCGGCACGCCTCGCTCTGGCCCGCCGGTGCCTCCGGACCGTTCACCCCGGTCTCGACCCGGAGGCGGCGGCGTCGCTCGAAGGGAGGGACGGGCGGTCGGCGGTGTTCCGGCGAGTCGGTCGGTCGGAGGGCTCGAGCGACGCAGCGGTCCGGGCCGCCGGGAAGGCGTACCGGGCCGGCGGCGGCGTGATCGACCTCGAGAGCCCCGAACGACGCTACTGGCTCGCGACGTCGGCGTCCGGGGACGCGCGGCTGCTTCGGGAGGCGGCGCCCGTGGACCGGCGAGCGTCGGCCGCGCGCGCGATGCCGCGCCTCCCGTTTCAGCGACCGGTGTCGTTGGCACCGCGCCTGGCCCGGGCGGCAGCCAACCTGGCCCGAGCCCGGCCGGGGGATCGGGTGGTGGACCCGTTCCTGGGGACCGGTGCGCTGCTCGCCGAGGCCGCCCTGCTCGGCGCGACCGTGTTCGGGATCGACCGCGACCCGACGATGGTCCGCGGCGCGCTCGCCAACTTTGCCCACCTCGGGGTCTCCGCAGCCGAACTCCTCGAAGGGGACGCGGGGGAGGTCGACTTCGCGGACCCGGGCCTGCGGTTCGCTGCCGTCCTGACGGACCCGCCGTACGGCCGAGCCGCCCGGGCGGGCCGAGAGGGCGCGGCCGCTGTCTGGCGCCGGGTCGTGCCGCGGTGGGCGGAGCGGGTGGTGCCCGGGGGCCGGGTGGTCGCCGTCGTTCCAACCGGATTCGAGCCGCTCGGGGAACCGTGGGTCCCCGTGCTGGCCGTTCCCGTGCGGGTCCACCGGAGCCTCACCCGCGAGTTCCGAGTCTACGAGCGGGCCCCCTAGGGGAACGACGCCGAAAGGGAGATCGACGCGCTTCCACCGTTCGCGGGGGCGCAGACCTCGTTCGTGCTCAGGTCGACCACGACGAGGAGGGCCGGTTGCGGGTTCGAGAAGAGAACCTCGATCGCGGCGCTCGAGGAGGCTCCGATCGTGATCCAGTCGGATCCGGGGACGCTGGCCGACCCCCCGGTGAACGGCCCGACGGTCGCCGCGCCCGGGAGGACGAACGTCCAGCTGGCGTTCGCCTCCCATCGGGCGAGCGCGCTGCCGTTCAGCGGGGTGGCCACGCCCCCGGAGCCGTTCACCGAAACGGTCTGCACAGCGATGGAAAACAGGAAGCCGTGCGGTACCGGGTCCTTGTTTTGGACCGTGGCCGAGAAGTTGGCCGCGATGCCGGACGCGTGGGCCGGATAGGCGACGCTCGGGTTCTCGAACGCGACGGCTCCCGGTGCTGCCGCGAGCGGCACCACGACGAAACCGCCGATCAGGATCGCCGCCACGCAGACGCCGAGGGCGTACCGTTTCGTGTCGAGCGGGGTGAGGTCGTTGAGGGGCGGTGGGTGTCGCAGTCCGAGGAAGAGGACGAGGAACGCGAACAGCAGCCAGCCCGTGTAGAGGAAACCGATCCCGAACAGCAGGATCGCGGCGGCGTAGCTGACGTACCGGGAACGGTCGCCGAGCAGGGCGCGGAAGATGTGGCCGCCGTCCAGCGACCCCGCCGGGAGCAGGTTGATCGACGTCACCAGGATGCCGACCCATCCGGCGAACGCGAGCGGATTGTGGAGCGTGGCGATCGCGGGCGGGAAGAACAGGCCGAGCAGGTTCCAGAAGAACGACGAGCCGAGGAGGAGGTTCCCGTACCCCTGGCCGAGGATCGTGATGCCGCAGTAGGTCAGCGGCGCGGACGGCGAGTGCGCCGAAAGGTACAGTCCGGCGAGGGTGATCGGGATCGCGGCGGCGAACCCGGCCAGCGGGCCGGCGGCACCGACATCGAAGAGCGCCTTGCGGTCCGGGAACGGCGAACGGATGCTGACGAATGCCCCGAAGGTCCCGATCAAGAGCGGGGGCGGGATCGGGATGAAGTACGGCAGGGAGGCGTCGAGGTTCCGGCGGCGGGCCACGACGTAGTGCGCCGACTCGTGGATCCCGAGGATGGCCATCAGCGGGGCCGCGAAGTAGATCGCGCCGAAACCGAGGTCGGACGGGGTCAGGGCCAGCTGCCCCTCGTAGGTGAGCCAGATGAGGCTGCCGGCGAAGACGGTGGTGCCGAACGTCGCGGCGAGCAGAGCGAGGTTCACCCAGAGGCGGCGCGGCCCGAGCTTCGGGCGTCGGACGACCTCGATGAACTTCTCCCCCGCCGAACGTCGAAGGAACGGGACGTACCCTTGGCTCCAGAGTTGCTGGCGGAGCGCGTCGAACTTCGACTCGAGCGTCGCGCGGTCGGTGTGGACCGCGAGGAGCAGCGACTGCGGCGCGATTCGCGTCTCGTAGACCGGAAAGAACGACGTGACCGCCGTCCGGATCCGTTCGAGCTCGGTACCGCCGGAACCCCCGCGGGGGACCGACCGTCCTTCCATCGGTCAGTCACCGGCCGTCGCGGACTTTCGCAGTCGCTTGGCCCGTTCCTTCGCGGAGTAGCCGGTCGCCTCCTCGAGGAAGCGGTTGTATCGCGCGATCGTGTCGCGGGCGACCTCGTCCGGAACCTTCGGGTTCATCCGGAGATCGATGCCGAGCTCCTTGCCCTCGACCCGCGCGCGGAGTTGCTCGATCGCGCCGTAGGTGGCGGTCACGACGTCGCCGCTGACCGTCGCGGCGCCGAAGTGGGCCCGAAGGATCCGTTCGAGGGCGTCGGGGTTGAGGTTCGCTCGCGCCTGGGCCCGGACTGGGTAGTTCTGCACGCTCGGCCGTCGAGCCGGGCGGCCGATAATAAGCCTGCCGGCCGAGGGGTCGCGGGCCTAAACGGTTTCCACTTCGAGGAGGACGCGGAACCCGCGCAGCTGCCGCGTCAGCTCGTCCGATAGGCCGAGGACCTGCTCCCGCGACGCGGTACCGCGCCAGTCGTAGACGAAATCGTAGTTTCCGTGGGTCGGCCGGAACCCGAACGATAGCAGGCGATCCGCGACCGCCGACGGTTTGGCCCCCTCGCTGTCGAAGGTGACCCGGATGTACGTCTCCATCGCCGACGGAACTGCCTCCGGGTATCAAAGGGATTTCGGCCGAGACGGCCGCGCCAGTCGATAGACGGACTCCCGCAGCGCCGAGAGGCTCGCTCCCGGCACGCGCCGCGGGTCCAGCGCGACCGCCGACGACCGCTCGACCACCACCCACCCTTCCGGGGGGGTCGACCGCGCCACGCCGAACGCGAGGGACCGACGCCGCACGGCTCGATCGGCCAGCCGACGGGCGCGCCGTGTCGCCGTCGCCCTCGCCGGGCCGGCCCCCCGAACGAAGCGAACTCGGCCCCGGGGGAACGCCCGTCGAAGAGCGGCCGCTACCGCGGGGCGGTCGCCGTCGCTCTCGAGACCGACCCCGATCGAGATCGGCCCGCGGCGCCGTCCGCTCGGGTCGATCTCCCCCCACCGGATGCGGCGCGAGCTCACCGGCAGGAGATCCTGGCCGAGGACCAGGGGCACGATCACGAGCGGGACCGGCGGGCGGCCGAGGCGCCGACGCACGGCGTTGACGGCCGCTCCCCCCGCCACCGTGTCGGCCGACACGACGAGCGCGTCCACGTCCGCCGCCGCGGAACCGCCGACCCCGTCGTTCAGCGGCACGGCCCGCCACCGGCGGTCCGGATAGTTCGATCGGATCCAACGGCGAACGGCCCGGGAGCGCGCGGAGTACGGTTGGATCGTTTCCGACCGGGGCTTCGGGTGGGCCGCCAGGAACCGGTCCGTCGTGATCCCGATCGAGACCCGGCGGCCGGACCGGAAGGCGGTGCTCAGCAGGGCCTGGTGCCCGACGTGGAACCGGTCGAACGTACCGCCGAGCACGACATGGCCGAACCGAGGCACCGGCGTCCCCCTAGACGAAGTGGGCCAGGAAGACGATCAGGAGGAGGGCGATCGAGCCGTACAGGAGGAGCGTGTAGTTCCGGCGGGTCCGTGCCTGGTTCTCCCGGACCTGGGCGCACGCCTTGCCGCACGTCTGCGACCCCGTCGCGCAGACGCGGCCGCACACCTTGCAGTGTCGATGGTCCCCTTCCGCAGCCACGGCGGGCGGAAAAGGGCGGCCGTCCCCTTATCGTTACCCCGCCGAACGTCCGGGGGCGATCAGGTCCGCCGGGGTCGGCGCCGGGGATCCTGGCTCGCCGGCTCGGAGGTGTCGGAAAGCTGCGGGTCCATCGGGTTCGGTGGGTCAAGGGGGTAGCCGCTCTCGTACGGATCCATCGGGTCGGCAGGTCGGCGCGCGGGAGGGATCGGGGCGGCGGACGAGCCGCCGCGGGTCCCCCGACGCGGCTGGCGGTGGGAGGTCGGGTACGCGGGCGGGGGCAGCCCGCCGCCGGGGGAAAGCTGGCGCAGGAGGCTGAGCCAGATCCGCCCGTGGGTCGCGACGGACGCTTCCAGCCGGTCGCGGAGCTCCGCGGCCCGCTCGAGCGAGTCGCCCTCCAGGCGCCGGAGTTCGTGCTCGACCTCTTTGCGCAATGCGTCGAACCGGGCATCGAGCGACTTCTCCTGGTTCTCGGCGCCCGCGCCGGAGACCTTCAGCCAGGTCTGGCGGACGACCGGGAGTACGTGGTCGTTGACCACCATGAGCCGCCGCTCGAGGTCGTCGAGCTCGCCGCGCACGGTCAGCTCGACCCGCGCGAGGTCGTCGCTCCGCTCCTCGACCTTCGCGTCGATCGCTTCGATTCGCCCCACCGTCTGTTCGCCCTGCTGCCGGATGCGTTCCTCGGCGGCCTCGACCGCCTCGGCGAACACCTTCCGCTGTTCGACGCCCTTCGCCTCCACGATGCGGGCGAGGCGTTCGCGCAGCGAGGCGTCGAACTGGGGTGACGCGAGCGAGTGCTCGACGTTCTGCTCGAGGTCCGCCTTGAGGCGGGCCAGCAGCTCGACGTACTTCTCCTCGGCGCGAGCCTGGTCCTCGCGGATGCGAAGCTCGAAGAACGATTGCATCCGTACCTGGAGGCCCGCGACCGCGGCCGTCTGCGCCTCGGAGATCTCGGCCAGCCGCGCGTCGCGCTCGACCGCGAGACGCCGTTCGGTCTCCGTGATCCGCGCGTCCTGCGCGGCGGCCAGGCGGCTCGACTGGGCCGCGAGCGTCGTGTCGAGCTTCGTTTCGAGCTCCTTCGCCCGGCCCTCGAACAGGAGTTGGGTTCGCTGTTCGGTGTCCCGGATCTCCCTGGCGGTCGTCTGCGCCGCGGCGTCCAGGTGCTGCTTGAGGATCTCCCGGACCCGGCTCTCGATCTCTTCCCGGAGCGCGGTCCCCTGCTCCTTTGCCTCGAAGATCTCGAGGTCGAGCTGGGCGACCAGGGCCGCGCGGAGCTCCTCCTCGGCGTTCGCCGACTGAGCGGAGATCTGATCGGCCGTTTCCTTGAGCTCGCGCCGGAATCGCTCCGCCCAGCCTTCGGAGGTCGTGCGGACGGCTTCGGCGACGCGCGCGTCGAGCTGCCGGGAGAGCTCGTCCGTGATCGTGGGGGCGGGCGCCGGGGGACGGGCCGCGGCGGCCGACTCGGCCGCGCCGAGCCGGGATTCGAGGTCGGACCGGACGGTGGCCGCCGTACGGACCGCGGCCTCGGCGAGCTCGCGCGCTCGCGCATCGAGGGTCAGGTTCCATCGGGCCTCCGCGTCCCGCACCGCACGCGCCACGCGTTCGTCCACGGCGGCGAGGTCGATGGGGGGTCGCGCGGGCGGGGCCGATACCGGTGGTGAGGAGGGAGCGGTTACCGGGGGCCGGAGCAGGCCCGTCGGAGGCGCGGGCGCGGCCCGAGGTGGGGGGGGCACCGCGACCGGGGCCATAGGGCTCGAGGATGTCGCGGGGGGCGCGGCCGCCGGCGCCGG
>JASHSP010000027.1 GCA_030038655.1 Thermoplasmata archaeon
CGGCGCCGCGGAAGAAGGAGAACGGAGAGAGCGCCATCCGCCGGTACCGGATCGGCAGGAGGAGCCGGTTTCGAAACCGGTCCGTTTCCTCCAGGATCGCGATCGGGTCGGGGCGCTCCCGCGACGGGGACCACGCTCGATGGGCCGATCGAGGAACCTTCCGACGGAGGGCCCGCCCCGCGGCCAGCCGTTCCGCCCGGGAGGGTGCCCCTTGGGCGAGAGTTCGCTGCGACCTTGGCCGCGACATGGGACCCTCCTTCTGCCCGCTTCGGGGGTCGGGCCCCGGTACCGTTCGAACGGCGGGACCTCCAGCGCCCCAGCCCCCCACGGTCTCGGGACTCAAAAACGTAGCACCGAGCGCGGGCGGATCGGGGGGCGAGTGCCGGGACCGGACTTCAGGGGTGGGCCCGCCGCGTCTTCCGCACGTCCATCTGCGCCGCCAGGTACTGGGCCTCGATCGACGCGGTGTCGAGGCGGTGCTCGGTTCGAAGATGGCCGCGGAGCTTCACGTTCTCCATCGTCCGGCCGCACAGCTTGCACGCCACCCGTCCGCGACGGGACGACGGGTCCGGCAGCCCGATCGAAGACGCGGCGTGCACGATGACGTTTCGGTCGGCTCCGGTAGAAGAAACGTCCGGTCGGCGGGCAGCGCCGCCCCGGCGCGAGGTGCGCCGCGGAAAAACTTATTAACGGAACCTCGTGAGCCGGCGAGGATATTCTGCCGGGCATGGGGCTCACGGTCGACCAGCTGGAGATTCTTGTCTTCGCGGGCGCGTTCCTCGCGCTCGGCTACGCCGGCCTCCAGACGTTCCTCCTCCTCCGCGAGGACGAGGGGGACGAGAAGATGCGGTCGATCGCCCGGGCGATCCAGGAGGGCGCGGTCGCGTTCCTCCGCCGCGAGTACACGCTCGTGTTCGCCGTGGCCGCGGTCCTGACGGTCCTCATCGCCTTCGCCTTCGGCATCACCGGAAACGGACCGCGCCTCGCGGTCGGCTTCCTCCTCGGGGCGGCCGGCAGCGCGCTGGCCGGCGCGGTGGGGATGTACGTCAGCGTCCGGGCGAACGTCCGGACCGCCGCGAAGGCACGCGGTGCCGACCTCGGCGCGACGATGCGGTACGCGTTCCGTGGCGGGAGCGTCACGGGGCTCTCGGTGGCGGGCCTCGCCCTCCTCGAGCTGGTCGGGTTCTACGTCGCCTTCGGAGGCAACGTCCTCGACATGGTCGGCCTCCTGTTCGGCGCTTCCCTGATGAGCCTCTTCGCGCGGGTCGGGGGCGGCATCTACACCAAGGGAGCGGACGTCGGGGCCGACCTGGTGGGCAAGGTCGAGGCCGGGATCCCCGAGGACGACCCGCGGAACCCCGCGGTCATCGCCGACAACGTGGGCGACAACGTCGGCGACTGCGCCGGCATGGCCGCCGACCTGTTCGAGACGTACATCGTGACCGCGGTCGCGGCGATGCTCCTCGCCTACCTGATCGTCCACAACAACCTGATCCCCAACTTCGCCTCCCGATTCCCGGACGCGATACTCTACCCGCTCGTGATCAGCGCCTGGGCGATCGTCGCCACACTCGTTGGGACCGTGTTCGTACGGATGCGCGCCGGCGGCTCGATCATGGGCGCCCTCTATCAGGGGCTCGGCGCGACGACCGCGATCGGGGTCGCGGGGCTCTACGTCCTCGACGTGACCCTGATGGGCGGCAACGTGGGATTCTTCATCGCGACGGTCGCCGGCCTCCTCGTCATGATCTTCATCGTCATCCTGACCGACTACTACACGAGCGCGAAGTACTCCCCCGTTCACCGCATCGCCGAATCGAGCCAGGCCGGGGCCGGCCCGACGGTCATCACCGGGCTCTCGGTCGGTCTCGAGTCGGTGTTCGTGTCGGGCCTCGTCATCGTCACCGCCATCCTCGTGAGCTACCTCGCGGCGGGATGGCAGGGCTGGTCGACCGCCCCGAATTCCGCGGAGGGGCTCTACGGGATCGGCCTCTCGGCCGCGAGCATGCTGGCCGTCACGGGCATGATCATCTCGATCGACGCGTTCGGCCCGATCACCGACAACGCGGGCGGTATCGCGGAGATGGCGGGGCTGCCGCCCGAGGCGCGCGCCGTGACCGACCCCCTCGACGCGGTCGGCAACACGACGAAGGCAGTCACCAAGGGGTACGCGATCGGTTCCGCGGTACTCGCCGCGCTCGCCCTGTTCGCCGCCTACACGTTCGCGGCCGCGAAGGACTGGGGGGGATCCCACACCTGGTCCCAGTTCACGGGACTGCTGACCATCGACAACCCGCTCGTCGTCGCCGGCCTGATCATCGGCGCGATCCTACCGTTCTTTTTCACGTCGTTCCTGATGAACGCGGTCGGGGTGGCGGCCCAGGCGATCGTGTTCGAGGTGCGCCGGCAGTTCAAGGAGATCACGGGGCTCATGGACGGCTCGGCCAAGCCCGAGTACGGCCGGTGCGTCGACCTGGTCACCGTGACCGCGCTTCGCCAGCTGGCCGTGCCGGCGATCATCGGGGTCGTGACCCCGCTCGCGGTCGGGTTCCTCCTCGGCCCCGTCGCGCTCGCCGGACTCCTGCTCGGCGTCATCCTTTCCGGGTTCCCGCTCGCGATCCTCATGACCACGGGCGGGGGGGCGTGGGACAACGGGAAGAAGTACATCGAGAGCGGGCACTTCGGAGGCAAGCACTCCGACGCGCACAAGGCCGCCATCGTCGGCGACACGGTCGGGGACGCCACCAAGGACACCGCGGGCCCGGCGATCAACCCGCTCATCAAGGTCGTCAACACAATCTCGATCCTGTTCATCGCCCTGATCGTCGCGCACTCGGTGATCGGGATCTGACGGCCCCCCTTCGGGCGATGCCGGAAGGCGGCGGCGAGGAGCGCCCGCCCGGGGCGCGGCTTAATCCCGCCGACCCGGTTACCGACCGGTCGGAGTCGTAGACCGTGCCGCGCTCGAGATCCCGGGGCGACCGCCGCGTCGCTCGACCGGGACCCCTCCGACGGCAGCGGACGAGGCGACCGCCCGCGCCCCGCTTCTCGCTCGGCCACATGGATCCGGCCGCGGACCCGACGCGGAATTTCTACCGGTACGCCGCGGGCGGCTGGGTCGACTCGAACCCCGTGCCGCCGGACAAGACCCGATGGTCGGGGTTCGACGAGCTGCGCGAGCGGAACTTCGCCCTCCTCCACGACATCCTCGAGAGCGCGGCCCGGGGTAGGGCGGGGAGCGGGGACCGCGTGCGTCGCCAGGTCGGCACGTTCTACGCGGCCGCGATGGACTCCGCCCTTCGGGCGAGGCTGGGACTAAAGCCGATCGCCCGAGAGCTGCGCGCGATCGAGGCGATCGACTCGACCGAGTCGTTCGTCGGGGTGCTCGCCGACCTGCACCGGGACGGGTTCCACGGACTGTTCTCCACCTACGTCATTCCCGACCTCAAGAAGAGCTCGGTCTACGCCCTCTACCTTCTCCAGGGTGGGCTGTCGCTGCCGGACCGGGACTACTACCTTCGGGCCCGATTCGGCCCCCTGCGGAAGGCGTACCGCCGGCACATCGTCCGGGTCCTCGTCCTCGCCGGCGAAAGCCCCGCGCGCGCCCGCCGTTCCGCGGCCGCCGTCCTGGCGCTCGAGACGGCCCTCGCCCGCGCCAGCCGCAGCCGGGTCGCCCTGCGCGACCCCGAGAAGAACTACAACCGCCGGACCGTTCGGCAACTGGCGCGGCGGCACCCACGGCTGGCCTGGACGATGTACCTTCGAGAGCGCGGAGCCCGGGTCCGGTCGGTCGTCGTGGGCCAACCGGAGTTCTTCGACGCGGTCGACCGGCTCCTCCGACGCGTACCCCTGGGCCGCTGGAAGGCCTACCTGCGGTGGCATCTCCTGCACGACAGCGCACCGCACCTGAACCCCCCGCTCGAGAGGGAGCACTTCGCGTTCTTCCTCCACCGCCTCCTGGGCCAGGAGCGACCCGAGCCGCTCTGGAAGCGATCGACGACCCTGGTCGACACCTCGCTGGGCGAGGCGCTCGGCCAGCTGTACGTCCGGCGGTACTTCCCGCCCAACGCGCGGGCCCGGATGCTCGACCTCGTCCGGGACATTCGCCGGGTGTTCCGGGCCCGATTGCGGCGCGTGCCGTGGATGACGGCGACGACCCGGCGCCGCGCGGTCGTGAAGTTCGACCGGTTCGCGGCGATGATCGGGCACCCGGACCGGTTCCGCAGCTACGCCCGGGTCCGCGTGACCCCGGACGATTCGTTCGGGAACCGTCGACGAGCACGTCGGTTCGAGGTCGAGCGACGGATCGCCCGGATCGGCGGACCCGTGGACCGGACCGAGTGGGGTATGACCCCCCCGACGGTCAACGCCTACTTCACCCCGACGCAGAACGAGATCTTCTTTCCGGCCGGGATCCTCCAGCCGCCGTTCTTCGACGCGACCATGGACGATGCGGTCAACTTCGGCGGGATCGCGGTGGTCATCGGGCACGAGATCACGCACGGGTACGACGACCAGGGCCGGAAGTTCGACGCCGAGGGGACCCTGCGCAGCTGGTGGTCCCCGGCCGACGAGCGGGAGTTCCGACGACGCGCCCGACGGATCGTTGCCCAGTACTCCCGCTTCGAGCCCCTGCCCGGCCTCAAGCTCAACGGCGCTCTGACGGCCGGCGAGAACATCGCCGACCTGGGCGGGGTCAGCCTCGCCTTCGAAGCCCTCGCGCGGCGTCTGGCGCGCGGCCGCACCCCTCGGCGCCGGGTCGGGGGGTTCACGCCGGAGCAGCGGTTCTTCCTCTCCTACGGCCAGATTTGGCGGGGGAACGCTCGGCCCCAGGAGGTGCGCCGCCGCGTGCTGACCGACCCGCACTCGCCGGGCGAGTACCGGGTCAACGGGGTCCTGGCCAACCTTCCGGAGTTCTGGAGGGCGTTCGGCGTAACCCCCGGGTCGCCGATGCGGCAGCCTCCGGGGCGTCAGGTCGTCATCTGGTGACCCGCCGACCGGTCGGGCGAGGGGTTGATATCCCGCGGCGCCGATCGGCGGACGAGGTAGTCTCCCGTGTGCGACACCTGCGGCTGCAAGACGAAGAAGAAGCCGTAGCCGGTCGAACCGACCGAGCGACCGGCACGAGACCGGCCCCGGGCGTAGCGGCGGTCCACGGGCCCGTCGACCCCGGTCCTTCGTCGGTCGCGGACGGTCCGGTCGACTACTCGGACGGAGTTCAGGCGTAGTGGGGGAGGCTGGACCGCTCCTTCTTCGCCGCTTCCCGTTCCTCGCCGCGCTCCTCGCGCTTCCGTTCCCGCTCGCACTCCTCTTCGGTCACCCACAGGAACTCGAGGTCCTGGGGGTGGTCGTGGGCGATGTACGCCCCGGCTTCGAACGCGCTCGACAGCAGCTCCTCGAGGTTGTCCGCCTCGTTCCCCTCGAGGCGTCCCGCGGTCCGCCAGTACCAGTCCGGGGTCTTCCCCGACGCCTGAAGGTACTCGGTGATGAGGTCGAAGATCGAGCTCTTGTCCTCGGCGATGCGAACGTGCAGGTGCCGGTCCTTTTCGTCCGCGGGTCCGCCGCCGGCCGGGGAGGAAGGGTCCGCCATCGGATGCGAAAGGTCGGCGGTTGCTATAACGCCTCGGCCGCCCGCGGGGGTCGTCCGCGCGCTTCATGAGGCGCCGTGGTCTGGGAGCCCCCGCCTCCATGTCGGCCGGCACGCCTCCCGAGTCCGGGTCGGACGCCCAGCGCAACGCCCGGTACGCGCACCTGATCGGACGCCTGCGCAGTCGCGAGATCACGATGGAGGAGGCGACGGAGCTGTTCACGCTCATGCAGGTCATGCTCCGCAACAGCGAGATGGCGCGCGTGGCCGCGCTCCGGGCGGGCGCCGCGACCCCGGGAGCACCGCCGGCCCTTCCGCAAGCCGCGGCCCCGAGAGCGCCGGGACCCCCGGCCTCCGACGACCTGTTCCTCGTCGGCCTGCTCGCGATGGGCGCGGGCGCCG
>JASHSP010000028.1 GCA_030038655.1 Thermoplasmata archaeon
GAGCCGGCGGATCACGTGGTGGTACAGGCGCGTGGCCCACGCCGGACGCCGGAAGCCGTGCAGTGTGTCCAGCCCGTGCGGGATGACGAAGTCGATCGCGCCCAGGACATCCAGCCTCGGGTCGGGCCACGCGTTCTCGGTCTCGACCCGGTCGCCGTCCGCGACGACGTGGCGGCAGGCCCGCACGTTCGGTCGGCCGTTGACCCGGACCAGGCATCCCGTGCAGTGGCCCAGGCCGCAGAACGGCCCCCGCGGGCGATGGTAGCGGACCGACCGCACGACGTTCGGGAACCCGCGCGCCGCCAGCGACTGGAGCAAGGTGTCGCCGGCCGTCGACTCCACGGTCGTCCGACGCATCCGGAACCGGCGGGGGGAGGGGTCGGTCATGCGAGGAGAAGTCCGGAACCCGCGCGGCGCGTATTTACCCTGCCGCGTGCCCCGGCTTGACGCGCCGGAACCCCGCGCGTCGCCCCGCCGCGACCGAGGCTATATAGAGACCGGAGGGTGCGCCCCCGTACGTAGTATGCGAAGCAGCGGCGGGTTCCACGGTCGGCGGATCCAGAAGACCGGGGGCTCGACGTTCATCATCTCCCTGCCGAAGAACTGGGTGCTCGCCCGGGGGCTGGGCGCGGGGGACGTGCTGTTCTTCACGCCGCGCGCCGACGGCTCCCTGACCGTCTTCGCCGAGTCGTCCGCCCCGTCGGAGACGGAGCGCCGCGTCGTCGAGGTCTCGAACGACGCCGACAAGGACCACCTGTTCCGCCGGCTGATCGCGGAGTACATCGCGGGCTACCCTCTCCTCGAGATCCGGACCCACGGGCGGATGAGCGCGCGGACCCGCGAGGTCGTCCGGAACTTCGCCCAGCGCATGATCGGGCCGGAGATCCTCGAGGAGACCGCGGAGTCGGTGATCCTCCAGGACGTCGTGGGCGCGAACCCGCTGCCGATCCCGTCGATCATCCGTCGGATGCACCAGATGGTTCGCGCGATGCACACCGACGCGATGGCGGCCCTGCGCGCGCGCGACCTCGCGATCGCGCGGGACGTGGAGGAGCGCGATTGGGAGGTCGACCGGCTCCACTGGTTCCTCGAGAAGCAGGTGACGAGCGCGCTGCGCGACGCGCGGATCCTCGCGACGCTCGACCTCACCCTTCCCGAGTGCTCGACGTACCTCCTCGCCTCCCGGATCCTCGAACGGATCGCCGACCACGCGGTGCGGATCGCCGGGGCGGTTTCGATCCTTGGCAAGGAGGCGCTCCCCGAGCGGATCGTGAGCGAGCTCGAGCGGATGGCGGCCCAGGCCGCCGGATGCCTCGTGGACGCCCTCGACAGCCTGGACTCGCGGGACATCACGAAGGCGAACGCGGTGATCGACGCGGCGCACGACCTGACCCGCCAGCGGGACCACATCCTTCACGAGCTGACGCTCAAGCGGGGCCGGCTCGCGGTCGGGCTCGCCTACGTGCTCGAGAGCCTGGAGCGCGCCGCGTTCTACGCGAGCGACCTCGCGGAGATCGCGATCAACCGCGCGGTCGAGACCCCGACCCGGACCGAGGAGCCGGCGGTGGCCCCGTCCGCGCCCGCCCTCCCGTCGCGCGCGTAGGGGGAGCAAGCTCCCCGGCGCCGCTCAGTCGGCGATCCCGGCCACGGCGTTGAGGAGGCGCGCGGCGTCCTCCGCGCCCGGGACCCGAGGGTTGGCGAGAGCGGCCGGGGAGCGCAGGAGCTCCGTCACGATCCGTTCCCTCTCCGCCCGGACGCGGTCCGCCGCGATGCCGGCCGCGGCCAGCGTCGCGGGGACGCCCAGGGTGTCGTAAAGGCGTCGCACGCGGACCGGGAACGAGGACCGGGTCGGCTCGTCGGGCGGCGTCGAGACGAGCGCGAGCGACTCGATCCGCTCGCGCGCGGCGGGCCGGTCGAACTCCAGCACGTGCGGTAGCGCGATTCCCAGGAGACGGCCGTAGGGAAGGCCGGTCGGGCGGACGAGCGCGCGCGCGAGCGCGTGGGCGATCCCGCGCTGGGCGTTGGAGGCCGCCAGCCCCGCGGAGGTCGCGGCGTAGTGGAGCAGGGCCCTCGCGTCGGGGTCGTCGCTCCATCGGACGGCGTGCGGGAGCCGTTGGAGGACCGTGGCGGCCGAGAACGCGGCGAGCGCGTCCGAGAACGGGTTCGCCCACGCCGATACGTAGGCCTCGACCGCGAGCGTCAGCGTCTCGAGGCCGCCCGTGACGATCTCCGCCGGCGGCAACGCCAGCGCGAACGCGGCGTCCACGAGCGCCCACTGGGGAACGAGCGCCCGGTCGGCGAGCTCGACCGGAGCACCCGAGCTCGCGAAGAGGTCTGCGGTCCAGCTCGCTTCGGAACCGCTGCCGCTGGTGGTGGGGATCGCGGCGAGGCGGGTGCGGGGGACCTCCGGTAGGCCCAGAACCGCCGGCGGCGACTCGAGGTCGAGCTCCGGCAGCTCGAGGGCGGCCCGCGCGGTCTTCGCGAGGTCGAGCGTGCGCCCTCCGCCGACGGCGACGATCCAGTCCGGTGCGAACGCCGCGAGGCGGTCCCGGAGCTGTCGAGCGGTCGCGGCCCGATCGGGGTCAGCGAGGTCGGTGACGACCTCGAGAAGGGCCTCTCCCTTCCGGAGCTCCTCGAGCACGCGCCGGTGCCCTTCGGGGGGCGCCAGGGCGGGGTCGACGAGGACGAAGGCCCGGCGGGCGCTCAGCGCGCTCAGCTGCTCGACGGCGCCGGGACCCCACGCGATCGACGGCGCCGTGAAGAACGCGGTCATGCCGCTCGCGCGCTCACGGGGCGACGGGGCCTTCGCGGCATCGACGGCACGCCCCGGCGAGCGAGAAGGCGATCCGGTCGACGCTCCACCCGTCCGGGCGCAGACCCGCGAGCTCCGTCAGGAGATGCCGGTCGAGCTCCGACAGCTCGATCCCCTGGATGCGGCCGCAGACGTGGCAGACGATGTGCGAGTGCGGCTCCTCCGTTTCCATCGGGCCCGGATGTCGGTCGGTCCGGGTCTCCGCCGGGCGGGGCGCGGGTTCGGACCTTCCGGGGCGACGGCGGG
>JASHSP010000029.1 GCA_030038655.1 Thermoplasmata archaeon
GACGGGGGCTACCGTGGGCGGGGTGGTTCGGGCGGGGAGGCGGGGAACTTGCGACCCAGGGCATCTTCCAGTTCCCTCACCAACCGCGCCTCGTCCTGCTCCCGCCAGGGAGACCGGACAAGCCGGAGCGGGGTCGCCCACCTGGCGGGTGCCTCGACGCCGGTCTCCGCCGCGTACTCGGACCGCCAGCCTTCGGGGAGCGACTCGCCGTCGTCGGGCAGCGGCACCCCACCCAGGATGCGACCCGCTCGGGCGAGGACGCGGCTGACCGTCTCGGGCCGGTACCCCCCGCCGCCGACCACCACGAGCCGGCCCGCGCAGTGCGCGTTCGCGAGCCGGACGACCGTCCGGAGCACCTCGACGTAGGCCGAGGGGGTGTACTGGAGACGCGTCAGCGGATCCCCGGCGTGGCCGTCGACCCCGTGCTGGAGGACGATCAGGTCGGGTCGGAAGCCGTCGAGGAGCGGCGGGACCAGCCGCCGGAAGAGCGGGAGCACCGCTTCGTCGCCCGCGCCCGGAGGAAGGGGCACGTTCACCTTCGAACCCGCCCCGTCCCCCCGTCCCGTCTCGGGGGGAAACCCCGTACCCGGGAAAAGGGTCCGCCCGTCCTGGTGGAAATCGATGTCGAGGACCCGGCCCGAATCGTAGAAGCCGTACATCACACCGTCCCCGTGGTGGGCGTCGATGTCGATGTAGGCGACCCGGCGGCCGTTCGCCACCGGGTCCGCAATCGCCACCGCAACGTCGTTGAAGACGCAGAACCCGCTCGCCCCGGAGCGCCCTGCGTGGTGGAGGCCCCCGCCCGGGTGGAAGGCGGCCGTGCCGGTATCGAGGGCATGGTGCACCGCCCGGTCCGCGCCCGCGACCAGACTCGTGGCGGCCCCGAAGCAGCCCGCGAAGGACGGGGTGTCGCCGAGGTCGAGGTACGCCCTGTCGCCCCGATCGCTTGCCTGGCGGACGTACTCGATGTACTCCGGCCCGTGAAATCGGCGGAGAAGCCCCTCCGCGGAGTCGAGCCGGTCCACCCAGAGGAACCGGCCGATCCCGGGCGGTCCGAGCGACGCCCGGAGGAGCCGCACGGCGAGGTCCCGGCTCGCCTCGGTGAACGGGTGGCCGGGCCCAAAGTCGTACTCCCGAAATCGCGGGTCCCAGACTACGGCCGGACGGGGTGGGCTCATCGGCTCGGCTCCGCCATTCCGACCGCCACCATTATGTGGGCGGTCGAATCCGCGGTATCCGGGCGTGCGGGATGGGGATCGAGGACGAGGTTTCGAGCAACGCGGTCAAGACCTACAAGTCGATGAAGGACCTCGGGTTCCTCACCGAAGAGAAGATGGGGACCGCCGAGCGGATCACCCAGACCGTCAAGCTCCCGAAGAACATGGTGCTGAACGCCCTTCAGGAGCTCATGGCGAAGGGCTGGGCCCGGCGCAAGGTCCGCGAGAAGGCCGCGGGCTACTACCTCACGAAGTAGCCGGGTGCCCCGCCCGCGGGAGCGGCGGCGGAGCCAGCCCGACCTTCTCGACGAGCCGGCAGGTGGATCGCAGGGTGACCTCCGTGACGGTGCTGACGCGCGCCACTTGGGCTCGGGAGCGGTGCTCCCCGTTGCTCTCGGCCGCGAGGTAGATGAGGGCGGCGACTAGCCCGTGCGGGCTGAGGCCCGACAACTGGGGGTCCTCGCGCGCGGTGTCGAGCATCGACTCGACGGTCGACCGGACCTTCGGGGAGAGCGCGAGCTCCTGCGCGAATCGGCCCAGGAACGCCTTGGTGCCGACCCCGGGGATGGTGGCGCTCGTGCCCCGTTGGATCATCTTGAATGTCCGTCCGACCTCGGACCGGCGGGCTCCGAGCGCGGTCGCGACCTCGCCCAGCGTGCGCGGGATCGTGAACCGGCGACAGGCCGCGTAGACCGCAGCTCCGACACAGGCCGGGAGGGCGCGGCCCCGGAACAGCCCCTTGTCCCGGGCTTCCCGGAAGATCCGCTCCGATTCGGTGACCACCACGGCGGGCAGTCCCATCTTATCGGCCAAGAGGAGGATCTCGCCCCGGGCCGGCGACCGGTCCAGCGCGCCGTCCGCGGCGCGGGACGTCTGCCGCTGCTGGACGCGGCGCAGATGCTGGAACTCGTAGCGGCGGCGCCAGTCGAGTCGCTTACCCTGGCCATCCCGCGCCAGTGAGAGGGTCGACCCGAGCCACCGCTTGGTCCCTCCCGGGCGCACGAACGGACCGATGCCCCGACCGCTGCCGTCCGACTGTTCGACCTTGGGCGGCGCGGGGGCGGTCGCGACCACGGCGGCGCCGTCGAAGACGAGGCCGCATTCGGCGCACGATACCTCGGAAAGCACCGGGTCCATCACCCGGTGGGTGCTGTGGCACATGGGACACGGCGATTGCGTGTCGGTCTCCCCGGACCCGTTCCCCGGAGCGGGCATAGAGTGATACTGCATCTCATGGGGATATTAAGGCGCGTCCAACGCGAACGGGGGTGTTTCAGCGTGCTGGAGCCCCCGTTCGGAAGCTCCTCCCGCCGCGCCGGTCCGGAAAGCAAGGATAAGTGGGGTGCCGCATTCCGGGTTGGGTCGTGAGGCTCGGTCTTATAGCGGTCGGGGCCGCATTCGCCATCGTGGGCGCGGGCGTCATCGCCGCGATTTCGCTCACCGAGGTCGAGTCCCAGACCGCCCGAGCCGGGCAGTCCCTGTTCGAGGAATTGGCCCCGTCCTCGAACCAGACGATGTCGCTTCCCGCGGTCGCGACCGCGGACGGGTCGGCCGAGATCACGTGGAACTCCTCCGCGCCCGCCGAGGTGTGGTGGTATGCCGCGGTGTCGTGCGGGTCACCGCCCGGTTGGTGCCTGGAGGGGGGCATCCTCGCGAACTGGACGAGCGCCCCCACGGGGGAGTGGTCGTGGAACGGTGCCATGGCCAGCTTCTACGCCCTCACGGTCGTCGTCCAGGGCAGCCACGTAGCGAACTTCTCCGCGTCGTTCCTGGAGTCGTACCCGACGTCGACCCACCTCCTCCCCGAGATTCCGTACGTCTGGACGATGATCGCGGGAAGCCTCCTGGTCGGGATAGGGGGGATCGCGGCCTATCTCGGACTGTTCCTCCCGTCCGGAGTCTACGGCGACCCGGACACCGAGCCCCTCGATACGGACTCGTGGTCGGAGCCCGCGGACCCGGACTACCGGTTCCCGCCTCCCCGGTAGCCGGCCCCCGCCGTCACTGACCCCAGAACGGCTGGGTCGCTCGGCGCAGACGAAGGATCTCGTCCAGGATCTCCCGTTCGCGGGGGGTCAGCTCTTGGTTCTTCAGCAGTCGGGCGGCGGACTCGGGGAGCGCTACGAGGAGGACGTCTCCCTCGTGGAGGTTGCGTCCGACGACGCCCCCTTCGATGGACGCGGCGACCTCGGACTGCTCCGCCGCCTCCTTCACCGAGTCCCCTTCCTTCTGAAGGCTTCGAAGGACGCCGACCTCGGACCCGTCCGGGTGCATCAACCGGACCCCCGGCCGCAAGGTGCCCCCGAGCACGCGAACCCCCACGATCGCCGGCTTGGAGGCGTGGAAAACGAAGCCGGGGAGCACCTCGATCTTCGCGGGATGCACGAGCTCCGCCCGCCGGGCGAGCTCCAGCTCCCGGACGCGGGACGCGCGCCAGGTCTCGTATTCCTCGATCGCCCGGTACATGACGTCGGCGCGGATGACCCGCACGGACGTCTCGCCCTCGAGGACAGCGTCCGGGAGGATCGGCACGTTGAACGCGATCACCGCGCGATGGGTCGGGTCGCGGACGGTCGCTGTCCGCATGATCGTCGGCCGGCCGACCGGGCCGACCCCGGCCTCGTGGACCGGGATCTTGTGGCCCGCGCACTCGAACGCGAGCGCCTCGAGGCCCCCGAGGGTGTCGGCGTAGATCGCCACGCCGGTCTCGGCGAGCTCGGCGACCGGCTGGGATTCCCGGGCCAGCTCCGCGCGTACCGCCTCGGTCTCGGCCGGCGTCCTCACTACCCGCAGGAGACCCCCGGGCATCGCGTCCTCGATGCCGGTCGCGGCGAGGTAGACGCCGGCGGCCGCACCCACCTCGGTGAGGGAGTCGAGCCGGATCTGCTTGGGCGAACGCCCCGCCTTGAGCGCCACGGGACGGTAGATTCCGCGGACCCGCGTGGCGAACGGCTCGGCACGCCCCGTCACGACGATCTCGTCGCCCACCTTCAGCGAACCCCGGTACACGATCACGTTCCCGACCGGCCCGACGCCCTTCTGGTCGCTCCGTTCGAGGATGGTGGCCTCCCCGCCGTCGGCGTCGACCCGGAGCTCGCGCTCCAGGAACCGCTGGGCCAGCCCCACGAGAAGGGCGATCAGCTCCGGCACGCCGACGCCCGTTTTCGCGGAGACGGGGACCATCCCGACGTTCCGGGTGAAGTCGCTCACGCGGTCGAACCGCTCGGCGCTGAAGCCGACGTCGACGAGCTCCTCCGCGACCGCGTACAACCGCGCGTCGAGGACCCGACCGAACTCCGGGCCGCACCGGGCGA
>JASHSP010000030.1 GCA_030038655.1 Thermoplasmata archaeon
CCGGACCGGAACACCTCGAGGAGCGCCGGCAGCCGCTCGGGTGCCGGGTCGAGGCGCCGCACCTCGTCGAGGAGGTCGTCGAAGGTCGGCGTCGCGATCCCCTGGCCGTAGAGCCGGCTGATGGCGGTATCGAGCGCAGCCGACTCCTCGTCCTTCAGGCTGGGGAACAGGGCCCGCAGCATGCTGCCGACGCGGCCCGCCTTCTCCCGTCGGTCCCCGCCCGTCGACTCGGGGTCGAGCGGGTTCAACCGTCCCGCCCCGCGGTCCGCGAGACGGACCACCGTGCCGCCCAGCGCAACGGCGAATCGCGCATACTCACCCAGCGGGTCGAGGACGAGCAGTTCCGTTTCCGGCCTGAGCCACAGGGTGCGAAGGGCAATCAGCGAGGCCGCGAACGACTTCCCGGAGCCGGTCGTCCCGAAGATCCCCCACGAGTGGCTGGCATGCGACCAGCGGTCCAGGAACACGGGGCTTGCGTTCGCGAGCGCCAGCCCGACCAGGACGCCGTTCGGCTCGAGCCGGGTCTCGTCCACGAACGGGAACAGGGCGGCCAGCCCGTCCGTAGAGAGCGTCTGCCAGTAGCCGGTCGGCCGGGGTTCCGCGGCCAGGAAGCCGGGCGGGGCGAGCGCGTCCTTCACCTCGTAGCGCGGAAGGCGGGTACGGAATCCGAGCGCCGCGAGCCGTTCGGCGAGACGAAGCCGCTCCGCCTCGACGCGGGGATGGGAGGCCCCGGTCGCGACGAACGCGACTCCGACCCTCCAGAGCTCCTGCGTGCGCTGGGCGACCGCGCGGCCAAGCTCGACGGCCGCCGATCGCTCTACCTCCAGTTCCGCGGTCTCGCTGCCGGACCGTCCCGCCTCCAGTTCCGCCTCCGCGACCGCCCGGGCCCCGTGGACTATCTCGAGCGCCCGCGCCGCGGGGATCCGGTGGGCCTCGACCCGCATCTCGACCTCGGCGTTCGGGGGCAGCACGCGCCCGAGGAACCCGAACGGCACCTCGGGCGGGAACCGGCGGACCAGCAGGGGGGCCCGATAACGATGGCCGATCCGCATCCACGTCGTCCCTTCGGCGCCACCGTCGGCGCGAGCGGACCGGCGGGTCATGGGGCCGGTCCCTCGACAGCCCGGACCCTCGGCGTGCGACGTTCCGCGACCCAGAGCGGAACGAGCCCGAGCGCGAGGAGAAATCCCCGCGCCGGTGCCAACGGCCCGGGCGGGTCGAGGTAGAGAGCGCCGACGAGCGCGACCACGCCGAGCGCGGCGCCGCGGGCCCGTGCCCCGGGCGGCGTGCGGAACCTCCGGTTCTGGTACCGGATCGACGCCCATCCGGCCACCGCCAGCGCGGCCAGCGTCCCCACGAGGGCGGCGAGCGCCGGGACGAGGAGCGACAGGGCGCCGGCGACCACGGCCAGCCCGACCGCGGTGCCGAAGGCGTCGAACGCGAACAGGGATGCGGACAGCGCGCGGGCGCTCACGGCGACGGCCCCCTCTCCGCCCATCCGATCCGCCGGGCCGCCTCCGCGAGAGCCCGGTCGCGGAGTCGGAACGGGACGAGCCCGAGCGCCGCCAGCCGTTCCATGAGGGCGGCGACGTTCGCTTCCAGGCGGCCGACCCCCTCGGAGCCGGGGCTCGTGCAGCCGACCGCCAGGTAGACGCGCCGGACCGAACGGCCCCGCGCGATGAGCCGGACGAGCTCCCGGTACCCGTCGCGAGCGGCCCGGTCCGCGCCGCCGGGCGCCTGTCCGACGGGAACGAACGGACCGGCGTGGATCGGGGCGAGCGTTGCGTGCAGCACGAACCCGCCGTCCAGCCCGCGCACGATCTCGCGGAACTGCTCGAACCGGCGAGCCAGCTCGGCGGACGGCAGGTAGGCGAGCGGAAGTCCCCCGGCGCGGACCACCGCGACGCGGGCACCGGAGTCGAGGGTGAGATGGGCCCGGTGGGACGGCTCCGGCAGGTCGGCCGGGGTCATGCCGCGGCCCCCCCGGAGGCGTCGGAGCTCCCAGGAAACCGCGCGGGCGGCCCGCCCTTCGACCGTCTCCCCACCGGGCTTCCAGACAGACGAGACGAACCCGAGGCCGACCACGCCCAGCCATAGTCCGGCGGGGACGAACGGTGCCAGGCAGGCACCCACCGCGGCGTAGGTGAGGAACCGGAGCGCGTCCCGCGCCGATGGGAACGGACCCAGCCGAAGGGGCCGGTCGAGCCGCTCCGGGAGGGTGACCACGAGGGGCGCGTCGGCCGCGGACATCCGGCTCCTTCCGTCACGGTCGCAGGGGGGTGGTCTTCGGGGGGCCGCCGGCGGGGTGGGACCGGGCGCCGATGTGACGAGCCAGATGCAAGGCACCGTGGCCCAGGAGCTGGCCCACCGCGAGCGGCGCGGCCAGGGGCAGGCCCGCGGATCCGGCCGCGCACAGCCCTCCGGCCGCCGCGCGACCCGTGACGCTCGCCGAACCTCGCAACGCCGCCGCCGCGGGCGCCGCCGGGGCCGTCGCGGCCGACGGCGCGACCGCCAGGGCCCGTTGGGTGCCCGAATGAAGGAGGTTGCCGGGGGAGGCGAACCCGATGGCGACCAGGTTCGACCCGGCCACCGAGAGCAGGAACGGAGAGGCCAGCGCGACGCCCAGGTACCCGACGAGGAGGACGGGGTTCGGGCTGCCGACCGCCAGTTCGAGGGGAACGACCATCACGCACGGAAGGAACGCGAGCTCCGCGAACAGCAGCCAGGCGCGGCGGGCCAGCGGGGAGAGCGGGCGGAACGGCCAGAGCAGCGTGAACATCGGCAGCAGCACGACCAGGACCGCCAGCAGGGCGTCGCGGAGGCCGATTGCGAGGACGAGGGCGAACACGACCACGAACTCGACCAGCGAGAGGACGAACGCGACCGCCCCGTTGTCCCACGCGAGGCGGAGTTCGCCCCAGCCGGCGAGGTTCACCCAGTGCTGCCAGGACCCTCCGTCCCAACCGGCAACGACCGGGTAGAGCGACCCGGCGACCCCCAGGACCGCGCCCGCGATCGGCACGGTGAAGTTCGCGCCGACGACCGCGACCAGGAGCCGCGGGAGAAGCCCGTCGAACATCGCGCCCCACCGAGCGACGCTCGCCCGCGCCAGGAACAGCACCGCGACGCCCATCGCGATGAGCGCGACCGACGGGTCGACCACGTTCACGAGCACGAAATCCGAGAACCGGGCGGCGGGCGCGAGGAAGTTTCCCGACGACGGAACGAGCGAGAAGATCGGCGGGAACAACGCGGCCGGGGAGAGCTCGGGGACGAGCAGGTTGTCGTAGGTCGGGCCGATGACCGCCGCCACCAGGCTCGTGATGTCGCTGAAGACGAGGAACAGGATCAGCTGGACGAGGTTCGGGATGTCGGAGGCGGCCACCGTACCCTCCGCTACGTCCCCGTGATGACCCAGTGCGCAAGACCCCAGACGAGGCCGGTCACGGCCGCGGTGAACAGCAGCGTCCCGACGAGCGCGTCGCGGGCCCGGTCCTTTGCCTGGACCTTCTTGGTGACGTCGTTGGAAAACCAGCTGAACGCCACGCGGGCCCACACCAGGGCCAGGATGCCGCTCCCGGCAAGGCCGACCAGTTCGACCAGCCGGTTGATCGCGGCGGTGAAGTTCGCGACGGCGCCCGACGTGGAGTTGGCGGCGGTTCCGCGCATCCCCGGCTCGCCCGAGCCGGCGCTCGCGGTCCCGGACGCCCCGAGGACGACCGCGGCGAACAACGCCCCCGCCACCGCCCACGCTCCCGGGCCGGCGCGAGCCGCGACTACGGAACGCGGTCGTGCGCCCACGCGAGCACCTCCTCCCCGTCGGGGCCCCGCTCCGCGCGGACCGTGCCCTCCCGGATCATCCGGTCGAGCGTTTCGCGCACGACCCCGAGCGGGATCCCGTCCTCCTCGGCGACGAGCTCGACCACGGCCCGGTCCGCGCCGTCGGCCGGGCTGATGATCCGCTGCAGGGTCGCCACGGCGTCGGGGGCCTCGACCGACGCGGTCGCGGCCCGGCGGCGCCACCACCACGCCCCGCCCACCGCGGCCAGAGCCACGAAGAGGAGGGCCCCGAGTGCTCCGGCGAGGGACTGGGCGGTCGCGTCGGAGGCCGGCGGGGCCGGCAGGGCGAGCGTCACGTAGGAGACGTTGGAACGGCCCCACGCGTCCCGGACGCTCAGCTCGATCGTGGAGTTCCCCCACCCCGCCGGCGTCTCCTGGACCGCGACGGTCCCGTCCGAGGGCGTGGTGCCGCTCCAGGACCCGCCGGCCGAGTCGTTGACCCAGTAGGCGAACGGCGGCGCCCCGCCTCCGATACCGATTCGTGCCTCGAATCCCCCGGAACGGAGCGGCGTCAAGTTGGTCGAGACCTCGAGCGGCGGGAGCAGGTCGACCGGAGCGCCGTCGTCCCAGACCGCGCCGGAAGCGTCCACGATCACGACCTCGACGAGCGACACGCCCTCCGCCCGGGCGGTCGCGCTCCATGCGAACGAACCGATACCGGAGATCGTGCCGGACAGGTTCGTGGCGTTCGACGCCGCGAACTCGGGGACGACCGCCCAATCGAACGGAGGCGAACCCGCGAGGATCGAGCCGGAGAGGTTGATCGACTCGCTGCCGGGCCCCGTCACGACCACCAGAGCGGCGCCCGCGGAGAGTCCGGCCAGCACATCGATCGTTTCGGTAGTGTTCCCGACGGAGACGTCGAGCGCGTCGGTAACGTCGACCGCGAATAGGTCGGCGCCGGCCGTCGACGGTCGGACCGGGCAGTAGACCGTCCCGTCCTCCGGGACGGTCTCGCCCCCCGTGCCGCGATCCCCGACCAGCTGCCAGGTGACGTTGAACGGGGGGACTCCGCCCTCGATCGATACCGGCACGAACCCGAGGGCACCTTCTTGCACGTTCGCGGTGGGACTCATCGCGCGGACGTCCAGCCGAGGCGCCACGGGTTCCGGTAGGAGGGCGCTGGCCACCGCGTACGGGGAAGCCGCTCCCACCGCCTCGAACGAGACGTAGGCCGTGCCCGGCGCCTCGAACGAACAGACGATGCCGCCGACCGAAAGGTTGGCCGCGTCCGCGCTGGCCGCGGCTCCCCCGCAGCTCGTGATCGACGAGAACGACGGCGGTGCGTTCACGTAACCGATCGAGAATCCGACCGGGATCCCGACCTCCGCCGTAGGGCTGGACGGTTCGATCGACGCCGCGAACGCCGACGTCACGTTGAGCGGCTCACCAACTGCCGCATCGCTCACGAAGCCGGCGCCGTCCTCCACTTCGAGGGTCGGCGCGAAGACGCCCGCGCCGAACTCGTGCGGCACGGCGAACGGACCCGGGGCCGACTCGTTCGCCCAGCCGACGCGGCCGTCACCCCACGCGATGCGGAGCGAGTAGGGCGGCAGCCCCCCGACGATCGATCCCTCCAGGAGCGTCGGCGTCCCGGGCGCCGCGGGGTTCGGCCCGACGGAGAGGTTCCGCACCGAGAGGGGGGCATCCACCGTGAGATTGGCGGTGGCGTTCCCGAACGCGGCGGTCCGGCCGGCGTCGCAGGCGACGACCGCCGCCGATCGGACGACGAGCGTTGTGACCCCGCTCCCGTCCCCGCCCGCGGTGAACGTCGTGGTCGAGGCGTTGGTGGGGTCGAGCGTGCCCTCGGCCACCCCACTCCCCACCGACCACCGGTACCATTCGGGCGCGACCGAGCAGCCGGGCCGAATCTCGGTCCAGGTCGCGTACAGGGTGACGTTGGTGCCGTCCTCCATCCACCAGTCGGCGGGGGCGACCGCCAGAACCGGGGCGGGCGCGACGCTGGATCCGACCGTCGCCGGGGGGTGGCCGGCTCCGCCGCGCCCGGGAATTCCAAGCGGTGCGAACAGCACGAGGGCCAGACAGAACGCGACCACGGGTGGGAGTCGGTCGGCGCTTCGTCCTGGAGATCCACGGCCGCGCGGCGTAGCCAACCACCCGCGCGGTCGATACCGAACGGGGTTCTTTCGGCCGCACCGCCCGGCGGTCGATGGAACGCGCGGTCAGCGACGCACGGCGAGGGCGACGTGGTCGCGGGAGAACGGCGCGAGGGACGCTTCGCCGTCGATCCGCAGCCCGGCCCGTCCCAGCCGCTCCCGGGTCTCGCGGACGATCGCGTTGGGGGAGCGTCGCTGGGTCACCGACCGGGCCTTGAGCATCAGCACCCCGCGGCCGGCCGGAGCGAGGCACGCCTCCGCGTTCTCGACGAAGATCCCGGCCTGCTCGCGCTGGGCGACATCCTGGTAGAGGAAATCGACCTCGCCGACGTCGGCGCGGTACCGCTCCGGAAGCTGCGCGTCCGCCAGCAGGGGCAGCAGGTTCGCGCGCCGCCGGGACAGGGCCAGGAGCGGAGCGAACGAGGCCGGGCTCTTCTCGACGACGAAGATCGACGCCCCGGGCCAGAGGTCCGACAGGTGGCTCACGGTGGTACCGTGAGCGCCGCCGAGGTAGAGCGCCCGGCGTACGGGCGGCAGGAGGTCGGCCGGGGCCCCGGCCAGAAGGAAGGCCGCGAGCTTGGAGCGGAACGGATCCCACTGCCGGAACTCGATCCCCGCGACGGTCCGCAGCGGCTCGCCGTAGACGCGGGTGCCCGGCTCCCCGTTCACCGTGTAGAGGTCGCGCCCCTCGCGATGGACTCCCGGCCAGCGCGTCGTCTCCACGGGGACCGTGTACGGCGGCTCCGTTTATGAGCGTGGGGAGGACGGGCGCCGGGCCGCTCCGCTCGGGACCACGCGCGGGAGCCGGATCACGACCACGTCTCGACCACCACCTCGACTTCGACCGGGGCGTTCAAGGGCAGTCCGGCCACCCCGACCGCGAACCGCGACGGTCGACCGGCGTCGCCGAAGATCTCGATCAGCACCTCGGTCGCGCCGTTCGCCACCTCGTGCTGCCGGTCGAATCCCGGCGCGCTCGCGACGAACACACCCACTCGGACGATGCGGCGGATCGCGTCGAGGGTCCCGAGTTCGTGCGCGAGGGCGCTCAGCGCCTGGAGCGCCGCCCGCCGTGCCAACTGCTTGGCCGCGTCCGGCGGAACATCCCGGTCCACCAGGCCGGGGCGGGCGATCGCACCGTTCTCGAGAACGATCTGCCCAGAGACCCAGGCCAGCGTCCCGGCCCGAGCGACCGGCACGTACGCCCCGGCGGGTCGGGGCGGCGGAGGCAGCTCGATCCCCAGCGCCTTGAGCCGCTCCGCAGGCGACGCCACGCCGGGCCACGCCGCCGACCCAGAAAGCGATACTCGTCCCTCGGGCCACCAACGGTAAAGGAGCGTGCCCGTTGGGTGCGGCATGGGATTCTTCCGCCGCCGACGCAAGGAGGACGAGCCAACGCCCCCGCCCCGGCCCGCGGCGAATCCCCCGTCGAAACCCCCCTCCGGCCGTCCCCCGACCCGGCCGCCCGGTCGCCCGGCCGCGCGTCCCCCGCCGCCCCGGGCCCCGGCCCCCCCGACCGCTCCGTCGGACGTCGCGCCGAAGCCGCCGATTCCGCGATCGACCCCGGCCGTGGTGGCCCGTCCCGAGCCCGCCCCATCGCCGCCCCCGCTCCCCGAGAGGCTTCCCGAGCCGGAGCCGGAGGCCCGCGAGCACCGAGGGACGTATGCGACGTGCTTCGTCTGCGGGAGCGTGCTCGAGCACGGGTCGTGCCCGAAGTGCCGGATGACTTGGGTCGAGTGAGCCTCGCGCGGCGCCGCTCGCGTACCGCCAGCTTTTGAGCCGCGCCCTCTCTCGAGACGGTCCATGGCGACGTCGGACGGGTTCGACGCCCTCGAACGCGAGGTCGTCGACCACGTCTTCCGGATGCATCCCTCGGCCGCGGTCGAACTCGGCCTGCACGCCTACGACGGACGCCTTCCGGATCTCTCCCTGCCGGCGACGGAGGGGTGGGCCGCGACGGCGGACGACCTGCTCCGCCGGATCGAAGCGGTCGATGCCGCCACGCTATCCCCCGCCCGCGCGATCGACCGATTCCTGCTCCGCCTCCTTCTCGAGGAACACCTGTTCGGGCTTCGCGAGTCGATGGACCTCGACCGCAACCCGATGGGATACGTCGGGGCGGTCTCCCTGACCTCCTACCTCGCGCGCGACTACGCGCCCGTGCCCCAGCGGGTCGACGCGATCGTCCGCCTCCTCGAGGCGCTGCCCCGGCTGTTCGACCAGGGTCGCGCCCGGTTGCGGGCCGTCCTGCCCCGACCGTTCGTCGAGCTCGCGCTCTCGATGGCCGAGGGAGTTCCCGGCCACTTCGACGACGCCCAGGCGTTCGCGGCGACGGCGGGTCTCGGCGAACGGGTGGCCCGGGCGCGGGCGCCGGCCGAGGCCGCGCTGGTGGAGTTCCTCGGCTGGCTTCGGGAGGAGAAGCTTCCCCGGTCGACGCCGGAGTTCGCGCTCGGCCCCGAGAAGTTCCAGCGGCTCCTGTTCGTGCGGGAGGGGATCGAAGCCCCGTTCGACGAGATGCGCCGCGCGGGGGAGGCCGATCTCGCCCGGAACCGGGCCCGCCTGGCGGAGATCGCGACGGCGCAGGGGGTCGAGCCCGGCGCGCTCTACGATGGGATGGCCCGGGACCGGCCGACCGCGGGGGAAGTCCTCGCCACGGCCCGGGCGTACGTGGACGAGACCCGCGAGTTCGTGCGCTCCCGTTCGCTCGTCTCGATCCCCGGGCCGGCCGAGTGCCGGGTCGAGGAGACCCCGGCGTACAGCCGCGCGACCACGACGGCGAGCATGAACCCCCCCGGCGCGTTCGACACGAAGAGCCCCGTCGGGATCTACTTCGTCACTCTGGTCGACCCGAAGTGGACGGCCGTCCAGCAGGACGAATGGCTCCGGTCCCTCAACCGACCGGCGCTGCGGAACATCACCGTCCACGAGGTCTATCCGGGCCACTACCTCCAGTTCCTCCACCTGCGGTCCACGCCGAGCTCGCTCACGCGCAAGGTCTACCAGTCGCCGTCGTTCATCGAGGGGTGGGCTCACTACGCCGAGCAGCTGGCGATCGAAGCCGGCCTCCACGCCGAGAGCGCGTGGGCCGAGGTCGCGCAGCTGCACGACGCCCTCCTTCGCAATTGCCGGCTCCTGTCGGCGATCGGCCTGCACACCGCGAACTGGACGGTCGAGCGGTCCACTCAGCTGTTCCGGACCGAAGCCCACCTCGACCAGCTACCGGCGTACCGCGAGGCGCTGCGGGGAACATTCGACCCCGAGTACTTCTGCTACACGCTCGGGAAGCTGGCCATCCTGGACGCGCGCCGCCGCCTGCTCGCGCGCCGTTTCGGCGGGGACCTCCAAGCCTTCCATGACGCGCTCCTCGGAGAGGGCTGCCCGCCGGTCGGGCTGCTCGACCCGCTCCTGGACGGCGAGGCGACCGGCTGAGAGGATACTCCCCCGGCGGTTCCGCAGCGGCGATCGGACCGTGGGGCCGTTCCTCCGCCCCTCCGTCCTCGATTCGAGGTCGATCCGACGACCGTGCGCTCAACCCTAAAACGGGCTGGGAGTATCCGGGCGCCGCCATGAGCGCGACGATCGAAGGCCTCGAAGCCGTGACGGTCCATGTACGCGACATCAACAGTGCGCGGCAGTTCTACGGCGAGGTGCTCGGGTTGACCGAGCTCCAGTTCGATGGTAAGGCAGGTCGGGCCGTCTTCGCGATCCCCGGTACGACCACGACGCTCCGAATGCACGTATACGACCCGGAGGAGGGTGGGAGGGAACCCGGAACTGTCTCGGGGCTCGTGTTCGCCCATCACGACCCCGTCGCGGCCTGTGCGGAGATCGCTCGCCGGGGCGGCAAGGTGACGGATGCGCCCCACCCGATCCATCCTCCCGGTTTCACCGCGACGCTCTCGGTCGTCGCCGACCCGGATGGGAACGAGTTCGTTCTGCGCTCGCCCCCGAGGCCGGTGAAGTCGTGAGTTCCGACCCGAGCGCGCCCGGACGGCCGGTCCGCGCGTGGACGCAACCCCCATGATCCTACCGGGGCTCGTATCCGTGGCGTTCTATCGACGCCCTCCCAGGACCTGGCAGATCGTCCTGGGGCTGTTCTTCACGATCGTGGTGTCGGCGCTCCTCGGATACTGGCAGGACTATGGCACCTCGCGAGTCTGGGAGAACACGGTCATCGCCTCCGTGGGAGGCGTCATTCTCTACGTCGCGATCCTGATCTATCTTCTTTATCGCTACTTCCCGAGGCGGGTCCGCTCGTGAAAGGAATCGGATGCTGGCCGTCGTCTCCCGGTTATCGAGTTCCGAGTCATGGCCTGACCTAGTTCTCGAACGTGCGGGGACACTCGCGGGTGGACCCGCTTACGTGACCGCCCGACCGCCGGAGTGTGGGGGATCTACCCCCGCCCGCCAGGGTGCAGTCCCGGTTGAACATTCTCCGGTGGCGAGCGCAACCGTGCTCACCTCTGATCTGCTCGCTAGCATCTAGGCGGAGAGGACAGCGCCGTTCGGAGGCGGTACAAGGGTTCGAGCCTCTC
>JASHSP010000031.1 GCA_030038655.1 Thermoplasmata archaeon
TCGCCCTCGTCGGGTTCGGCCTCAAGCTCGCATGGCACGGACTGCGTCGCGCGTGGGTCCCGGTGTCGGCGTCTGTCGTGGCCGCGTGCGCCGCGGCGTCAGTCTTCGCCCTCACCACGGGAAAGGGTCTCGACGTCTCCTTCGCCACCGCCTTCGCCTTCGGTTGGTACACCCTGGCCGGGCCGCTCGTTGCCGCCCGGGTCGGCGCGGCGCTTGGACTTCTGGCGTTCCTCACGAACTTCCTCCGCGAGGATCTCACGATGCTGCTGTCCCCCGTGGTGGGTCATCGCCTTCGGGGGGAGGGCCTCGCGGCGCTGGGCGGAGCCACCTCGATGGACACGACGCTCTACTTCGTGACACGCTACGGCGACGCCGAGGCGGGCAGCCTGGCGCTCGCGAGCGGCCTGATTTTGACCGTGACCGCGAGCCTCCTCGTGCCCGCGCTCTTGGCCCTGTAGAATCCCTTATGGGAACGCTCTGCTCGCCGAGGCTGCGGGCTCGTGGTCCAGTGGTGACGACGTCGCTCTCACACAGCGAAGACCGCCGGTTCGAATCCGGCCGAGCCCATCCGACTAAGGGGGCGTCCCTCTCACCCGAACCCATGACTCCTCGGGCTGGCCGGTGGCTCGATTCGCGCTTCCAACGATCTCCGCTTGCGGGGAGGTTCAACAGGGAGGCCTTGAGTGACGGGTCGGAAAGCGAGCGACCTAGCCTTTGGCGGGCTGTCCGCTTCGATACCTCTCCTCGATTGCCAGCACGAGCTTATCCCAGTATGTACTCGAAGAACGAAGCCACTCGGCCTTCCGGGGGAAGTTTGGGACCGTCCACCGCTCGACGATCGCCACGCTGACTCGGGTCCTCTTCGGACCCAGCGCGGTGAGTTGATAGTCTATCGAGTCGAGGTCAATCTCGTCAATCGTATCCTTGTGCCAAGCGTTTGGCGGGCTAAGTCGGACAAGTTCGACCGCCACCGCGGGACGTTTGGCTCCCGTGTTGGCCACCCGAATGCGGACCAGCTGCCGGGGGCTCACTCGTACGACTCGAATCTTCGGCTTTGACCTCGAAAACTTTCCGTCGTCGGAACGGAAGTCGGTGCACCAGTCGTATACGTATCGAAGGGGGGCGTCGACAACCTTGGTGAGCATTCCGGTGTGGGTTGCCACGACTCGCCGGCTCTTCTCGAGCATTCGATCTACCGGAGTCCCACCGGTTCGGCGAGTGATAATCGTTGGGGGAGTGGTGGCCCGGTCCGGCAGTGACCGCGACGGGGGCATCCCGCAATCCGATAAGGTCGCCTCGCGCGCGCACTCCTCGATGCCACGCGCGAGGCAGCCACCCCCAGGACCCTAGCCCGGCGGCGCGCCGGGCCCGACGGGGTTCAGCGCCGCGCAGCGTTTCCGCTCGCCACGCGGCGCATCCTTCGCCGGCTAGCTCGTGAACGTCTCCTTGATCGTGGCCGGGTTCCCCCCGTTCACGGCCTGGTTCCCGGACGAGGGCGCGACCGAGTATCCCGAGGGCGGATGGACTACGTAGTCGTACGTCGTGTTGAACAGCCCCCCGAAGGAAATCGAGCCGCCGGTGGTCGCGATCGTACGCGTCCACGACGTGGAGTTGTCGAGCGTGACGCTCCACGACTTTCCGGAGGCCAGCCCCTTTTCGGAGAACGTGATCGTCCAGACCTTTGACGTGAACGCGATCGAGGGGCCGGCCGCCGGGGCCCCCGAGACGGTCACCGATCCGCTGGACGGCGATGCGTAGAACAGCTCGCTGGCGGTGAAGTTCACCGGCGGGTAGATGCGGAAGGAGAGGTCCCCGCTGGTCGACGGGATCATGAGCGTCGAAGTCGTCGACTCGACCAGGGTGCCGCCGCTCAACGCGGCCCACCACGGAGTCCCCGAACCCTGACCGGTGCCCGTGAACGAGACCTCGTAGAGCGTCGGCAGATAAGCGATCGTGACCGACGCGATCGCCCCGTAGATCACGACCTCGCCCGACACCGGTCGGGAGGTGTAGCCGGCGAACGTCTGGGCTGTGAAATTGTAGGTCCCGTTGAAGTCAAAGTCGAACAGCGAGGACGTGTTGCCGTAGATGAGGTCGCCCGCGAAGTTCACGGACCAGTTCGTTCCCGGAGCGAGGCCAGTTTCGTTGAAGTAGACCTCGTAGTCGGGCTGGTTGCCGTGGTTGCAGCATGGCATCTCACGAACGCCGAGGCCTCCGGACGGAGCGATCTCCGTACCGGCCACGGGACCGGCTGCGGAAGTTGACTCGGCGGGCCCCGCGCGAATCACATTGCCGCCGCTTTCCGTGAAACCGAGCGGCACGGTCACCGACTTGTTGCTGATGGTGACGTTCCCGTACGCCGGACCCGTGTACCCGGCGGGTGCGAAGTACTGCGAGGCGTAGGTACCGTTGAACAGACCATCGAAGACGATCGACTTCGTCGTGGAATAGTACGTTTCGTTCCAGGTACCGTTCCACTGGTCCACGCCCCAGTTGGCCCCCTTCGCCAATCCGGTCTCGGTGAACGTGATCGAGAAGGTCTTGGGGTAGAACGTGATCGATAGGGGCGCCGGCGGGGCCCCGTTCACCACCACCGTTCCGGTCGGTGAGTTCGTCCAGTACACCGTGTTGCCGGTGTAGTTCTCGGGGGGGTACACCTGGTAGTCGTAGTGTCCGCTCGGCTCCGGGATCATGAGGACGGAGCTTGTGGACTCGACCAACGTTGCTCCGTTGAGGGCAACCCACCAGGCGGTCCCGGTCGTCAGACCCGACTCCGTGAACTCGACCTCGTAGTTGGTCGCGAGGAACGTGATCGGTTCGGTCACCGCCGCTCCGTTGACGATCACGAGCCCCGAAGCCGGTCGAGCGACGTAGCCCGCCGGGAGGCCGACGGTGTAGTTGTACGATCCGTTGTCCTCGTAGAAGCTGAGGGAGGTCCCATCGGTGGGGATCGTCCCCTGGCCGTTCCAGTTGACCGACCAGTTGGTGCCGCTCGGCAGGCCGGACTCCGTGAACGTCACCTCGAAGTCCTGGGTGCCGCCTCCACCGCCCCCGCCGCAGCAAATCACGAACGGCGCCATCTGGCCGGGCGGGGCAATCGTCCGAGCCGACCCAACCGGGGTGTTGAACAATCCCGCCAGAGTCGTCCCCGCCATCATCGTCCCGATCACGACAACCACCATGCCGATGGTCTTCCAGCGCATGCTCCCTCCTCCTAGATTTCATCCGACCCCTCGGTTGCCCTCGGGGTAGAGGCGAAACGTTTCGAGACTCATAAAATATTCTGAAACGGAGTTAAAGCGAGTTAAACGTGAAGGGTGGCTTCGACACGCTATCGTTGAAATCCAGGACGGAAACGAGCCGGAGCGCCGCGACCCCCTCGCCTTGGTCGACCGGTTCCCTTACGGGGGCGGGGCGACCCGATCTCTGCCGCCGCAACGGTTCGAGCGTTCCGTCATGACGGGCGGTCGCATCCCGGTCGCAGCGGAAACAAGGAGTGCCGCCGCGCGCGGCCCACCGGTTCTCGAGTCCGGGGGTCGATGGCGTGCCGGGGGCGCGACTCGGGCTGGGAAGGTCCTGCCACCGCCCGCCCGAGCGGTTCAGTACCCGCGAAACACCTCGAACGCAACCTGCTCTGGCGGAACCCCGGCGGCCTCGCGGATCATGACCAACCCATCCCGGACCATTTCGGGCAGTCCCGCGACGTAGAATCGAGGCTGGTCGAGCCCCTCGATCGCCGAGCGGATCCAGTCGGCAGTGATCCTTCCGACCCGTCCGGACCACTCGGTGCGTGATTCGCCGGGACGAGTGATCGTGTAACGCGGCGCGAACCTCGGAAGGGAGCGGGCGAACGAGTCGAGCTCGGGCCGGAATACGAGCTCCTCCGGCGTTCGGGCGGAATACAGCAGTCGTCGCGGGACCGAGTCCCCGGAGTCCGCGGCGAACCGGAGCATCCCGCGGAACGGGGTGATGCCGATCCCGCCGGCGACGTAGACACTGGGTCGGACCGCATCGTAGAAGAAGTGGCCGAGCGGGCCGAAGACATGAGCGGGCTCCCCCGGCTTCAGGCGGGCGAGGGCCTGCTTGAACGGCGTTTCCGAGATCTTGCACGTGACCGCGATGAGCCCGGATTCCGAAGGGCTTGACGACAGCGAGAACGTGCGCGCCGCTCCCCACGGGTCGTCCACGCCCGGAAGGAAGAGACGGATCGCCTGGTTGGATCGGTAGCGAAACCCGGTCCCCTCCGTCGAGAACCGGAACGTCAACACGCTCGGCGACTCCCGCCGAGTCTCCAGCAGGGGAAGTTCGAATCGCCCCGGTGGAGGTGCGACGGTTGCGTCGATGCTCACGGGCACCTCGTTCACGCACACGACGCGGCGAGGTATAATGAGCAACCGAGCGAAGTTTCGGTCACGTCCCTCGACCCCGAGTCGCCGGCCGCCGGGTGACGCACGGTCCGAAGCGCCTGGGCGCATCCGGCCGCGCCGCACCGGCCCGCGGGTTATCACCCCGAAATTACGGAATGTCCATATAGGATGGGTTGGGTCTCCCGCCGAGAGCGTGGTTCGATGACTGCGTCTGGATCCGAAAGCTCCCCGAGCCCAAATAGTCCGACCTCGCCCGGCACGTCGCCCCACTCCCGCCTGAGCGACGAGGAGGTGGCGGTGGCCCGATACGCCACCGCGGGGCTGGCGATGGCCTCCGGCATCGCCGCCCTGGTCTCGCTCCTCGCCTACTGGTGGCTGTGGACCGGGACCGGGACCAACATCGCGTTCTTCCCCGGACCTTCGTTTCGGACGAACGGGACGTTCTCCAGTTACTCCTCCGCCGGCCTCGGACAGGTCGGCGGCATCTTCGACGCCATCCTGGCCCTCGGGGTGGTGGCCGGGATACTGCTCCTCGTGGGGGGCGGGTGGATGGGCGCCCTCACGTACCGGCATCGGGCGACCGCGTCGCGCACGCCCGCGTGGCTCGTGGTCTCGGGGGTCGTCCTCGAAGCGGTGACCGTGCTTGTCGCCGTGCTCCTGGTCCCCTGGGCCTACAACGCCTCCTCGGGGGGATCGGCCTACTGTTCCGGATGGACGGGACCGTACTCGCCGTGCAAGTACTTCTGGGGAACCGGCCACGCCGGCGGGATCGGGATCACCTTCGTGGGAGCCGACGGCTGGATCCTCATGGTCGGCGCGTTGGCCCTGGGCCTGGTGGGACTGCTCCTCTGGAGGTTCGGTCGGAACCCGGACGGGGCAGGGATGGGGGGGGCCTGAACCATGGCGTTCATCGATGACCTGACGCTGGTCCTCGACCTGCTCATCCTGATGGCGGCCACGATATTCTACACCGGGTTCTTCGTCTGGTACCACTCACGCAAGATGGACACCGCGCGCGCGGCGATCCACCTTCGCGAGGGCGCTTTCGTCATGACCATCCTGGGCGCGACCATAGGGCTGATCGCGTTCTGGGGAGAGTTCAACTGGCCGCTTCCCGGCGCGTACGACCTGTACTTCTTCGACCCGCTGATGCTGCTGGCCCTCCTGACGGTTTCGTTCGGGCTGACCGTCCTGTTCCGCTGGCCCAGCCACTTCGTCGGCATGCTCGGTGTGGTGATCGGGGTCGGCGTGATGTACTACGGGGTCCGCGCGGAATACTACCTCAAGTTGACCGAGGACCCGATCGAGACCCTCCTCATGTACCTCGGGTTCGGCGCCGTCGCCATCCTCTGCTACCCGGCCACGCTCTACGTCGACTGGTTCGTCACGGGTCGGCAGAACGCCAACGTGACGCCGATCGCTTCGTCGCCCACGCCCGCGTACCCGCGACTGTGGACGGTCCTCCTGGGGCTGTTCATCGTCATGGTGGTGCTGGCCGGCGTGGCCGCGGCGGCCTACGGCCTTAGCGCCGCGTGGGGGCACCTCGAGAGCCCGCCCTAACCGGCACGCGACAGCGGGTCGGTGCCCCTACCCGATGGGTTGCGGCACCGGCCCGCCCAAGGAGAAGCACGCCGCGGTGACCTCGGCCGGCGGGCAGCGCCCGCCGGCCCAACCTTTTGGAACTCGGACCGGATCGCGGAACGCGCTCGCCGGGAACCCTACGGGAGGGGGTTAACCTATTGTCCGTCGCCCGAGATGAAGGGGCGGTTGTCCGACCCGAGGTTGCGATGTCGAGCTCCTGCCCCCATTGCGGTGCCACCGTGGATTTCGTCGGTCACGATACACGGATCCTGAGCGGTACGTGCGCCGATTGCCACGGCACGTTCACGATCGTCGAGGGAGGAATCCCGACCTCGGACAGCCCTTCCCCGTCGTCCGACGCCGCGCCGGGCCCCCCGCCGGTCGGCCCGCGGGCGCCGTCCGCGCCGATGCTCGGCTGCGCGGACTGCGGCAGCCCGCTCGCGCTCCGATCGACCTCCCAGGCGAGCATCGAGGCGTCCTGCCCGGAATGCCACACCACGCTGACCTACACGCTCGGCGGGGCACCGGAGGTTCGCGAACTCGGCCGAAGGCCCTCCCGGTCCCGTTCTGGCGATGAGGGGCGGCGGCCGTTCAGCCCGGCCGCGACCCGGCCGTGCCGGGAGTGTGGCGGACCGCTCCGTTTCTCGACCGCCCCCGACGGCACGGTGTCCGGCGAGTGCGTCTCCTGCGGGAACCGGTTCACGCTGGGACCCAGGAGAAACGCGGGACCGCCCCGGCGCCGCTGGGACGACCGAGGGAATGAGTCACGGACCGGCGGCTTCCGACGGTACCGCGGGGGGGGTGGTTCCGCCGGCGACCGGCGGGGACCCCCGCGGTACGGCGCGGGTCCCCGGTCGTTCCGACGGCGCGAGCGCCCTCACGACGACGACGACGCCCCGGACGAGGGCCGGCGCCGCCGGCGACCCCGGCCCGAGTGAACCGTTGCGATCCTAGGTCCCGGTCTCGGGAGGGACCTCTTCCCGGGCCGGCTTCCGACCCCGCCGCCGCAGCAGGAGTACCACGGCCGCGACCGCGACGACCCCGACCACCGCCCCGACGACGATGTAGTCGGTGATCGGAGTTCCCGAGGACGAACTGCTGTACGTGATCTGGACCTCGACCGCGGCTCCGCTCACGGTCACGGTGCCGGTCGAGACGTTCGCGGTGTACCCGGCGACCGAGGCCACCACGAACGGATAGCTGCCGTTCAACTCCGAGAGCACGAGCGACGCGCTGCTCGTCTGCTTCGCCGTCCCGTTGAACGTGATCCCCCAGGTCGTCCCGCCGGGGAGGCCGGTCTCGACGAAGGTGACGTTGTACGCGTAGAGGGTCCAGACGAGGGTCTTCGTCACGTCCGCGCCCGCCACCTCGATCGAGCCGGCGTAGGACGTCCCCGAGAGATGCCAGCCGGCGACCTCGCCTACGGTGTACGCGAAGCTTCCGTTCCCCTCGTTGAACACGATGGAGGCCGTCGGTCCGGTCGTCCGGTCCGTCTGCACGACCCCGTCGAGGGTCACGTTCCAGGAGGTGCCGGTCGGAAGCCCGGATTCGGCGAAGGTGACGGTGTAGATGCCCGCGAAGTCGATCGTCTCCGTCGCGTTCGACCCGGGAACGAACGTTGCCGTCCCGGACGGGGGCGACGCGGTGTAGCCGGGGACCGTGCTCACCACGAACCCGTGACCTCCCGTCGGAAGGCTCCAGCCGGGAAGGTAGACCAGCGGCTGGACGGTGCGATAGGCGGTCGAGAGGTACGAGAAGCCCCACGCCGTGCCAGCCGGGAGGCCGTGCTCGACGTACCGCAGCCAGAACGGCACGGGCGCGACGAGGGGGGTCGAGTCGCTCACGCCCGGCGCGATCTTGTACGGCCCCGAGGAGCGGTCGGCCCAGTAGTTGCCTTCGAAGGTGTAGAGGGAGGACGCGTTGGCAAGGACCGTCGCCTGGAGATGCGCGGCGCTGAAGGCGCCGTCCGTGCTGGAGTTGTTGTTCCCGACGAAGTTGTTCCCGCGGACGGTCAGGTCGGTCCCGTTGAGGACGAGCAGGCCGGAGTCGTTCGCGTCCTCCAGCGTGCTTCCGTTCACGGTCGAGGTCGTGACGTTCGCGAGGTAGATGCCGCCCTCGCCTCCGAAGGAGAAGTCGTTCTCGATCAGGGATCCCGAGGTGTTGTTGAACGCCACCGAGTAGTTCCCGTACCAGCTCGTCACGCGCTCGACGTTCACCTTGGACGAGTTGTTCGCGAGCACGCCGTACGGGTACTCCACGGACGAAACCCCGGTGACACTGACCTCAGAGTCGTTGACGAGCGCGACGACCGCGCTCGGGAAGATCGACCCGTTCGCGGTGTTCGTGAAGTCGATGGGGGCGAGGCTGCTCTCGGTACCGTTGAACGTGGCGACGGAGAGGTTCGTGACGTTCGCCGCGTACACCCCGACCGCGCCGTTGGTGACGTTCGCCCCGGTCAGCGACCCGTTCGACCCTCCATCCCACAGGAGCCCGATCGACTCGCCGCCGGCGAGAAGGTGGGTCACGGTCACGTTCGCGACCGTCCCCAGAGCGGCGCCGACACTGCCGTTCTTGGCGTCCACCTCGGCGAGGTCGACGAACCGGTCCGAGTTGAGGGCGAGGCCGATCGCCCCGTCGGATGCCTGGACACCCGAGAAGTTGGCGTGCGTGGTGTTCGTGAGGTCGACGGCCAGTCCGCTCGTGCCGGTGGTGTTGGCGTCCTCGACCAGGACGGAGCGGTCGTCGTTGAGGACGAGCTGGGAACCCAGGAACTCGGGATTCAGGACGGTGAGCCCGTCCAGGGTGAGGTGGGTCGTGTTCGTGCACTGGCCGGCCTCCGACCCGTCCGGCGCGACGGAGAGGTCGTCAATCACCACCCGCGTGGTGTTGTTCAGGAACAAGCCGTAGGAACTGTTCCCGATGCTCACCCCGTCGAAGGTCGCCCCGGCGAGGTTCATCAGGGTGATCGCGGCCAGCGACGCAACGACCGCAGTACCCGTAACGTTGAGCGACGTCAGGTTGGCCCCGACCAATCCGGAGGCTCCCGCCGTGGCCGTCAGGCCGTGGATCGTCAGCCCGCTGGTGTTCTGGGCCACGACCGCGTACGCCTCGACGGTCGCGGAGACGGTCGTGAGCGTCATGGTGGTGATGCCGTCCATGTTCGCGCCCAAGCTCGCGCCCCCGGTCGCGGACAGGTCGGTCGCGACCACGGTCGAGCAGTTGGTCAGGGTGAGCCCGGTCGCGGCCGACTCGGCGATCACGTGCGAAAACGTGGGACTGCGGGCCCCGACGGCGACGATCCCGTAGGACTCCTCTTCGGCCGTGACATCGTAGGCCTGGCTATCGTGGGTACCCACGAATTCGATCGCGCCCGGTGGGTAGCGCGGCGAGCTCTCGGTGAAGAGGCTGAGGTTTCCCTCCAGAGTGACGTTCCCGACCGTGAACGTTCCGGTCCCGTAGAAGAAGTAGTAACCCTGGGTCCAGCCCGGGATCGAGACCGGCACGTAGCCGTTGAGGGCGGAGGTCGTGTAGGAGAACGAGGAGGCCGACTGATTGAGCCCGTTCACGGTTACCGAAAGGTTCACTTCGTCGACCGCGAGGAGGACGAACGTGGGGTAATCGAAATCGTTCAGCCGGAGGAACGGAGCGACCGGGGCCGGGGAGGACGCGTTGAGCCAGAGGCGCTTCGATGCGGAGGAGTACCCGGTCTGGGAAACTCCCGCCGTCGCGAACGCCATCGCCTGGCTCTGTCCGACGAGGTAGACCGGCGCGTTGAGCGTCGTGGGCGACGCGACGAGCATCAGGTCGGCGGGCGGCGCTCCGGCCCCGATGGAGACGGACCCGTTGACGTATCCGTCGGCCCAGGCTTCGAACACGTACGGGTCGCCGGCGGGCGGCGGCGGGAGGTACGTGACGAGGACGCCGGTGCCGTTCGTTGGGGCGTACGAGAAGTTCGCCGCGGCCAGCGTGCCCCCGAGGGAGCTCTCGTTGGTCGCGAACAGGAACCCGTAGTCCGGGTCCACCGTGACCTGGACCCGGGTGTCGCCCGAGGCAGCGTGCGGGGCGAACGACTCGTTCGAGGTGTTCCAGAGACCGTAGAGGAAGGAGGGACCCTGGTTGAGGTAGGCCGTGGTCCCGGAGTAGTACTCCGCGTCCCCGATGCTGGTTTCCGCCGTGTCGGTCCCGAAATCGTAGGCGGATCGCACGCTTGCGTACGCCCCCGCCGTCGCGTTCCACGCGTCGAGCGTCTCGGTGGCGTTGAGGCGGAGAATGTTCGCGTTCGACCCGCCCCCATCCCCGCCGAGCACGAACTCGGCGTCGTTGAGGAGGCCGTACGGGTTGAGCGCCAGCCCGCTCACCTGGAACTGGGGCGGCTGCGCGATCGAAGCCGTCCCGTTGAACACCACCCGATCGTAACTGCCCGCCGCGACCACCCCCGTCCCGTTCTCGAGAGAGAAGTTGAAGTAGAGCGCCGGGTGGCCCGCGTAGGTGGAGACGTTGTTGAAGAGCCGGAGGTCGAACTGGGGTCGAATGTCGATCGTCCGGCCGAAGTCGAAGTAGAAGTCGCCCGGGACGAGGGTGCCTCCGTAGCTAAGCAGGGTCCCCTTGTTGAGCGTCCCGTTGACCCCGGAGAAGTTCCAGACGTTGTCCTCGAACTGAAGCTCGGTCCCGTTGAAGTGGACCGCGTTCTGGGCCCAGAACGTGCCGGTCGTGGACCCCGGGAACGAGATGTTGGTCGCGACGGTGTCCAGAACGAAGGTCGTCCAGTTCGGCGCCTCGCCAAAGGCCGCGTACCCCGGACTGAACGCGGAGAAGTTCGTGAGGAATAGGTTCGCCTCGAAGCTCGTCGTGTTGTAGACGTAGGCCCCCTTCGCGGAGATCCCGAGGTCGGCCAGCCCCATCGGGGCCGGGCTCGTCGCGTACTTCGGAACGACCGGTGCGCCGGCGACCGGAGGGCCCGTCCGCCGGTCGGCGCTCGGGAACAGGACCTCCCGCGCCTTCAGCTGGCCCGTGGCGATCGCGCGCTGGACGGAGGCCACCACGGTCGACGCGGGGGCCGGAGTGGCGGCAGGAGCGTCCGTGCGGCCGAGCGCCCGGCCCAGCGAAACCGGCGAGGATGCCGGGCGGCCCGGGAGAACCCCGGCGGCCGGGGAGGGGAGACCGGCGCGGGCGGACCCGTGCGGGGAGAGCGAGCCCAGCGGGACGGGTGATGCGACCGCGGGAACGACCGCGCCGACGAGCAGCACGGCGAGTGCCAGCAGTACGAGCGCGGTCCTCGGCGGAGAGAGCGCCATCGTGGAGGTCCCCGAGTTCCGGCGTGCTATATACTCCTTGGCGGACGCCGTCCGGCGCGGGTGGAGTCGGCGGCGATGGGTCCGGTGCCCTTAGAGAGCGGGGGCCGCGGTCGTCCGATCCTGTACCGGCCCGTGGCGGCGGGTTTGCAGGAACCGGCGGGTCTTCTCGCGATGGCAGGCCCGGCATACCGCCTGGAGGTTCGAGTACTCCAGCGCGGCCCCCCCGCACCCAATCTCGACGATGTGGTCGACGTCCATGAGGCGGGCCCGGGTGCGTCGATGGCAGATCTGGCAGGTGTAGCGGTCCCGCGCGAGAACGTAGGTCCGCGCGGAGTCCCAAAAGTAGTGACCGTGGAATCGCCACCGGCATCGACGCGAGCAGTACGGCGTCCGGCGGGTGGGGAGCGGGGTGCCGCACTCCACGCACCGGCGCTCGGCCCGGGCCTCCGCCCGACGTCGGGCACCGTCCGTGAACCACGCGACCGAAAGGGCCAGGACCCGACCGCTCCGGTCGACCTGGACCGTCGCCGTCCGGCGGGGCATCGGCCGGGAAGGGCGCGCCGTACGGTCATGAAGGTTCACTTCGACGCGCGAGGGGGTCGCGACCGGTGAGGTTCCCGCTGGCCGACTGGATCGACGACCACGACCGCTGCCGCCACAACCTCGGCTCCAGCGGGATGCGAGGTTCGATCCGACGACCCCCCCTCCCCGACCCCGGCCCCGAGCCGCCGGATGCGCAGGAGCTGGTCGAGGCGTTGGCCCGGTCCGTGGGCGTGGACGCCTCCCGGCTGTTCCTAACCCACGGAGCGACCGAGGGCAACGCGTGGGTGGCGTTCTTTCTGGCGCGCGCTCGCACCGGCTCGGACCGGGCCTGCCGCGTGCGGTTCCCCGAGTACCCGCCGCTGTTCGACCTCGCCCGCGCGGCGGGCTGGACGGTTCAGGACGACGCCCGACCCGCGGGGCTTGCGGTGGTCTCGCAACCGCGGAACCCGGAGGGGGACCGGTGGTCCACGGAGGCGCTCTTCGGATGGGCGGACGGGGCACGCCACCTTCTCGTCGACGAGACGTTCCGCGAGTTCGCGCGCGCGCCGTCGTTCGCCGCGGCGTCGCGCCCCCACCTGTGGACCACGGGAACCTTCACGAAGTTCTTCGGGTCGGACGACCTGCGGGTCGGCTTCGTGGTGGCGCCCGAAGAAGAAGCGGAACGGTTCCGTCGGTTCATCGGTCTCGTGTCCGACGAGATCCCGGATCGTTCGGTCGCCGGGGCCCTCGAACTGCTGCGACGGATCGACTACGTGCGGGCGGAGGTCGACCGGGTGATGGACCGAAACCGGTCGGCGCTGTGCCGGGCCCTCCCGGGGACCGCCCCCCCGCTGGCCCCGGTGCACTTCGACCGGGTACGGCCCGAGGGCGGCGACCGGCTGGCCCGGCGATGCCTCGCGGCCTCCGTGCTCGTATGCCCGGGCTCGTTCTTCGGAGAACCCGGGGGGGTCCGGATCGGGCTCACCCGTCGCACCTTCCCGGAGGACCTCGCTGCGTACCTGCGGGTCCGGGACCGGCGCGGGGGGGCCGCTACGGCCCACGGCCCGACCCGGGGTGGTCGATCGGCCCGCGCTTCGACGGGCCGAGCGATGCGAACGCGGGGGTGACCGGACCCGGCGCCCGGGCGGGGGGCGGGGCGGCCGATTCGGCCCGCTCCTTGAGGAACGTGGCCGCGAACCGTGCGGCCCGCCGGGGGTCGGAGTCTCGGACCAGCAGGAAGCCCCGAGCGAGCTCGGTGAGGACGGCGCGAGCGGGAATCACGTCGTGCGCCTCGGCCGACTCCTCCGACGCGGGCGGTCGCGGTTTCGGGTCGGAAGACGGGGCGCGCATTCCTCACGGCGAGCCACGGACTTGCCTCAAAAAGGCGATGCTCGACAGGCGGCCGGGTCCCGCGGACTCGACCGAGAATCCTTTACCCACGCGAGGGCTCCTGCCGGCAGGTCGGTTATGAGCCAGAGCACTCCGCCGCCGGTCGCGCCGTCGACCCGAACGACCGAGACCCCGAAGCGTGGCGTGCTCCTTCGCACCCCGATACCGGGCCCGAACGCGCAGCGGATCGTCGAACGGGACCGCAAGTTCCTGATGACGAGCACGAAGACGGCCCCGATCGTGGCCGCGTCGGGCGAGGGCGTCTGGGTCACGGACGTCGACGGCAACCGCCTCCTCGACTTCGCCTCGGGCGTCGGCGTGGCGGCGGTGGGGTACTCCCACCCGGACGTCGTCCGTGCGATCCGGGACCAGGCCGGCCGGCTCACGCATTTCGCCGGGACCGACTACTACTACGAGAACCAGACCGTCCTCGCCGAGCGTCTCACGCGCCTGACCCCCGGGACGTTCGACAAGAAGATCTTCTTCACGAACAGCGGCGCCGAGAGCGTCGAGGCCGCACTGAAGCTCGCCCGTTGGAACCGGCGACGCCCGATCGTGATCGGCCTTCTGGGCGGCTTCCACGGGCGAACGATGGGGGCCCTCTCGATGACCTCCTCGAAGCCGGTGCAGCGCGCCCGGTACGCTCCCTTCGTCGGCGGCGGGCACCACATCCCGGCACCGTTCTGCTACCGGTGCCCGTACAAGCTCGAGTACCCGAGCTGCGACCTCTACTGCGCGAAGATCCTCAAGGAGCTCTACTTCACGACCTCCATCCCGGCGGACGACGTCGCGGCCTTCCTCGCGGAGCCGGTCCTCGGCGAGGGCGGTTACGTCGTGCCGCCGCCGCGCTGGTTCTCCACGCTCAAGTCGATCCTGGACGAGCAGGGCATCCTGCTGATCGACGACGAGGTGCAGGCGGGGCTCGGCCGTACCGGCACATGGTTCGCGATCGAGCACCACGGCGTGGTCCCACACATCGTGACGATGGCGAAGGCGCTCGGGGGCGGCCTCCCGCTCGGCGCGATGAGCTTCCCCGCCGAGCTGGACTTCACCACACAGGGTTCCCACTCGAACACGTTCGGCGGAAACCTCGCGGCCGTAGCGGCGTCCATGGCCACGCTGGACGTGATCGAGAAGGAGAACCTGCTCGAGAACGCCCGGGTCCAGGGGGAGTACCTGCTCGCGCGGCTGCGGGAGCTGATGGCGCTCCACGAGGAGATCGGCGACGTGCGCGGCATCGGCCTGATGACCGCGACCGAGTTCGTGCGCGACCGCACGACGAAGGAACACGCCCCCGCGTTCCGCGACCGGGTCCTCCAGGAGGCGTACCGCCGGGGCCTGGTCCTGCTGCCGTGCGGGAAGTCGTCCCTCCGCTACATCCCCGCGCTCATCGTGCGCCGCGAGGAGATCGACGAGGCGATCGAGATCCTCGACGCGGCGATCCGGGCGGCCCGCGCGAACGCATGAAGTTCGGCCGGCTCGCCGGCCCCGGAGCCGTACGACTGGACGAGCAACCCGAGCCGGTCCCCGGTGCGGGGGAGGTGACCGTCCGGCTCGCCGCCTGCGGCGTCTGCGGCACGGACCTCGAGAAGCTTCGGGGAAACTATCGGACGGCGGGGATCCTCGGGCACGAGCCCGTCGGGCGGATCGCGGTCGTCGGAGCGGGCGTTTCGGAGCTGGCCGAAGGCGACCGGGTCTTCGCGCACCACCACGTCCCCTGCTACGCCTGCGAGGTCTGCGCCCGGGGGGACTACACGTTCTGCCCGACCTACTCCGCGACGAACCTCGACCCCGGCGGTTTCGCCGAGGTGTTCCGTGTTCCCGCGGCGAACGTCAGTCGCCACGCCGTGCTCCGGCTCGACGACCGCGTCGACTGGTCGACGGGCGCGCTGCTCGAGCCGGCCGGGTGCGCCCTTACGGCCCTCCGCCGGATGGGCCTTCCGGACGGGGCGACCGTCCTCGTGCTCGGCCTCGGGCCGGTCGGTCTCCTCTACGCCCGGCTCGCGAAGGCGCTCGGCGCCGCGTGGGTCGGTGCGACCGAGATTTCCGCGCGACGCCGGGACGCCGGGCTCCGGGGGGGCTTGGACGCCGTCGTCGACCCGCGCGACCCCGGCGCGGTGCGATCCGCGGTGGACGGGGCCACCCGCGGGCAGGGGGTCGACCTCGCGGTCGCCGCGACCGGCCACCCCGCCGTGGTCCGGTCCGCGGTAGAGCTCGTCCGCCGGGGCGGCACCGTCAACCTGTTCGGGCTCCCCGAAGCCGGGAGCCGGCTGGACGTCGACCTCCAGCAGCTGTACCTCCGGGGCGTTCGGGTCCTCCCGTCGTACGCGACCACCGAACCCGATCTCCGGGAGGTCCATCGCCTGGTGGCGGAGGGAAGGCTCCCCGTCGGCGACCTCGTGACGCACCGCGTGCCGCTCGATCGCCTCGAGGAGGCGTTCCGCCTTGCCGGACGGCCCGAGGACGCCGTGAAGGTCGTGGTGACCGGACCCGCGTTCTAAGAAGGCGTCTCCGGGTCGCCGCCCGCCAGGACCGCGTTCTCCACGCGCGCGCCGTCGGGGACGCGAAACCCGGGCCCGAGAATGCTCCCCTCCACGCGCGCGTCGCGGCCGACGACCACGCCGTCCATCAGCACCGAGTTCCGAACGCGGGCGCCCGGTTCGACGCGCGCGTTCGGGCCGAGCGTGACGTACGGGCCCAGGTGGGCGTCGTGCGCCGTGGCCCCCTCCAGCGTCGCCACCGGACCCGTCCCGTGCGCCCCCGGCGGGAGACGCCCGTCGCCCCCCCGGCCGTCGTCGAACAGGAGCCGCTGCGCGTTGAGGAGTCGGTCGGGGGTGCCGGCGTCATCCCAGTACCGCTCCAGCCGGTGACCGTACACCCTGGCGGCGAGAAGGCCGGGAACGACCTCCCGCTCGAAGCTGACCGGACGGCCCGTCGGGATCCGGTCGAGCACGGCGGCGGCCCAGACCGCGAGCCCGGCGTTGATCCAGTGCGACGGCGCATCCCTCGGCTCCGGCTTCTCCACGAACGCCGTGATCCGGTCGTCGGCGTCGAGCGCCGCCACGCCGTACGGGCGGGTGTCCTCGACGGAGGCGAGAGCCATCGTGCCGACGCCCCCGGAGGACCGGTGGCGACGGGCCATCGCGCCGAGGTCGGCCGCCGCGATCACGTCCGAGTTGAGCAGGAAGAACGGGTCGCTCATGCCGCCGCCGGCGTTCTTCATGCCCCCGCCCGTGCCGAGCGGCTGGGCCTCCGGCACCGTCCGGACCGGCCATCGGGGTGGATGCGCCCGTACGTACGCCTCCACGAGCTCTGCCTTGTACCCGGTGGCGAGGACGACCTCCTCCACCTCCGGGGGTAGGAGGTCGAGCACGTGGTACAGCATCGGCTTCCCGGCGAGGGGGATCAGCTGCTTGGGCACGAGGTAGGTGATCGGCCGGAGCCGGGTCCCGAATCCTCCGATCAGCACGAGCGCCTTCATCGCATCGACCCGGCCGATCGGGTCGGCACGACGCTCGCCCTCATAGTAGGCTCGACGGCTCCCCTCGCCTCACGGAGCGGGCGTACTCCCGCTGCACGGCGCGCTTGAGCAGGGCGGCGGGGCTTCCCCATATCGTGACGTGCCGCAGGGCGGCCGCGCCCTGGCCGAGGCCGAGGGCCACGATCACGCCGCGCTCGCGGTACGCGAACGGGGCGAGCGGTTCCCCGAGCGCTCGCGCCACGATGTTCTGGGCCGCCCGACGGGCCTCGGCGATCGCGGCCTGGGCGGTCCCCGGCGCGAGCATCCCCGAGCTCGGGTCGCGGAACTCCACGACGTCCCCGACCCCGAAGACCCCCGGGTGGCCGGGGACCTCGAGGGTCGGGTCGACGGCGAGGCGCCCCCCCCGACCGTGCGGGACGGGAAGGTCCCGCACGATCGGCGGAGCCTCGAGGCCGGCGCACCAGACGATCACGTCCGCCGCAAGGACCGAGCCGTCCTCGAGGTGGATCCTTCCCTCTTCGACGCGGTTGACGTTGACCCCGTGGAGCAGTCCGACACCGGCCCGGCCGAGAAGCGCCCGGGCGTGGCCAACCAGCGCCGGTGGGAAACCGGCCAGGAACGGCAGGGCACCGGTGAGCAGGAGGACGTCCGGCGGCCGCGCGTCGACCCCCGTGATCCGGGACCAGTCGACCGTGGCGATCTCCGCGGCCAGCTCCGTCCCGGTCGACCCGCCCCCCACGACCACGATCCGGGGGCGACGCTCTCCCGGCAGGTAGGGGGAACCGTGCTCGACGTCCCGGATCGTCCGGGCGAGCCGGAGCGCTCCCGAGAGGCGGTACACCTGGTGCGTGCGCTCCGGCGCGCCCGGCACGCCGTAGTACGCCGCCACGCTCCCGAGACAAACCGCCAGCGAGCCGAACCGGAGAGGGCCGGTGCTGAGGTGGACCGTGCGGCCCGCGAGGTCGATCCCGTCCACCGCGGCCTCCCGGCACTCGACGGCGGAGCGCTCGAACACGCGGGCCAGCGGGACCACCCACGCGTCGGTGGAACCCCCGTCCCGCGCGAGCCGTCCCACCTCGTAGAGCTCGGTCCGGAGCACATGGACCGGGTGCCGGTCCACGAGCACGATCGGGAGACGACCGCGGGATCGCCGATGGACCTCGTGGGCGACGGTGAGCCCCGCGTACCCCGCGCCCAGGACGACCACGGGATCCGGGGGCGGCGGGGGCGACATGCCCCCGTGGTCAATCCGGGGTCCCTTATGGGTTGCCTCCTCGTGAGGCGCTCGGACTCGCGAGCGGATCGGTCAGCGGGCGGCGCGTCCGCCGGACGGTGCTGCTGCCGGGGCGGGGCCGGAAGGGAGCCACCCCTGCCGCTCCAGCTCCCGGAGGATCCAGGCCGCCGATTCGACGGGGGTCATCCGCACCGCGTCGACGACGATCTCGGGGTGCTCCGGCGGCTCGTACGGGTCGTCCACGCCGGTCATCTCCTTGATCTGACCGGCGCGCGCCCGCTTGTACAGACCCTTGACGTCCCGCTCTTCGCAGACGGCGAGGGGCGTGTTGATGTACACTTCCACGAACCGACCGATCTCCGCACGGGCCCGTGCGCGGGAAGTCCGGTACGGGGAGATCAGCGCGACGATCGGGACCGCTCCGTTGCGGGCGAGCACCTTCGCCACGTACGTGACCCGGCCCGCGTGCGCCTCGCGGGAGACGCGGTCGAACCCGAGGTCCGCGCTCAACCCTTTCCGCAGCTCGTCGCCGTCCAGCAGCTCGGCGTACCAGCCCCGTTCGGAGAGCCGTTCAACCAGGACCTTCCCGATTGTCGTCTTCCCCGCGCTCGGCAAGCCGGTCATCCAGAGGCAGAATCCGGGCGGGCCCCGCGGCATCGTGGTTCCTCCCTACGCCGTCAGGATGACCCCGGGACGGCCCAGGATCTCCGCGACCTCCGGTCTCAGGATCTCGGCGGGAAGGCTCTCTCCCTTCGCGAGCGCCTCGCGGATCCGGGACTGGCTCGTTTCCGCGCGGAAGCTCGCCGGGTGGGGGCAGGTCTTCTGGCTCGCCATCCACCCGCACCGGCGGCAGAAGAACGACTCGTCGTATCGGAGCGGTAGGACCCCGATGTCGTACTCGTCGAAGATGCGGTGGCAAGCGTACGGGTCGTAGTACTGCCCCACGCCGGCCTGGTCGCGGCCCACGATGTAGGCGCCACAGCCGTAGTTCTTCCGCACGATCGCCAGGAAGAGCGCCGCCTTCGGTCCCCCGTACCGCATCGTGATCCCGAGCGGGCTCATCATCACCCGGCTCGGGGGATAGTAGTGCCGCACGAGCGCTTCGTACGCCTCGAGGATCACCTCCGGGCGGTAGTCCCCCTTCTTCAGCCGCCCCACGACGGGGTGGACGAACAGGCCGTCCACGTCCTCGCGCTCCAGGGTGAGGCGCTGGATGTACTCGTGCGCGGTGTGGGGCGGATTGCGGCACTGGTAGGCGGCGACCGTCTTCCAACCCCGGCGGTGGAACTCCGCGCGCGTCTCCACCGGGGTCGGCTCGGGCCGTCCGCCCGGCGGGTCGAGCCGACGGAGCAGGGTCACCCTGCCCGCCCACGCCTCGTCTCCGGCGGCGAGAAGGTCGGCGACGTTCGGGTGCTTGGCGTCCTCCGTGCCGTAGGTCGCGCGAGCGATCGCGGACCGGTCGATCCGGAAGCGCTCCTCGATCGCAAGGAGGGCGAGAGGGCGGTCCGAGGCATCGACGATCGCCACCTCGTCGCCCGTCGAGAGGTCCGCCGAGCCCCCGCCGCCCGGTCCCGTCGGGACCGGGAACAGGATCGGAATCGTCCACGGGAGGTCGTTGGGGAGCCGGCCGGACTTCAGGACCGACGCGAGCTCCGCCGAGCCCATGAACCCCTCCAGCGGGCTGTACGCGCCTATGCCGATCTTCTCGGCGTCGTAGAGCTGATCGACGGCCGGCCGGACCTTCGGGAGGTCGCGGTGCTCCGACGCGCGACGCGCGCGCTCGGCCATTCCCGCCGTCCGATCGACGAGTCTACCTCCGTGCGCGTGCGGGATCATGGGGTTCCTGCCGCGCCGAGACTTCCGCAGGAGAGGTCCGATGCCGCTCCGGCTTCCTTACGTTGCACGGTGCCTCGAGGAGGGGGGTCGGGGACGGTGCGCGCCTCCTCGACCGACGGGCCGCTACGACGCGGCGCCCGCATTAGCTCTTTCCCCGTCCGAAGGACGGGTCTCTCCCGTCCCGACCGCCGGTCGCGGGCCGGTCAGCGCCCCACCGCAACGTACCGCACCCCGCTCCGGGCGAGCGCCGCCGGGTCGAGGGTCCTCCGAGCGTCCACGACCAGCTTTCGGGCGAGCCGCCCCCACAGCGACACCGGGGCCCGGCGATAGGAGTCCCAGTCGCACTGGATGAGCGCAAGGTCGGCGCCGCGGATCGCGCTCGCGAGGTCGGGCACGAGACGGACCCGGCCGCCGGGGCGCGGGCCGAGCAGGGCGACGAACGACGGGCCCGCCTCGGGGTCGTGGAGGCGGACTCGGGCTCCCCGGCGGAGCAGCTCCCGGAGCATCGGAAAGGCGCGGGACTCGCGGACGTCCCCGGTGCCCGGCTTGAACGAGAGGCCGAGCAGCGCGACCTTCACCCCGCGCAGCGAGCCGGCGGCGCGTTCCGCGAGGTCGACCACGTGGATCGCCTGGGAGGCGTTCACCGAGAGCGCTCCGGAGGACACCGGCAGCGCGACGCGGAGCGACGACGCCTGGGCGAGGAGGGCGCGGAGGTCCTTGGTGAAGCAGCTTCCGCCGAACCCCGGACCGGCGTCGAGGAAGCGCGGACCGATCCGGGGATCGAGCCCGATGGCCCGCATCACGGGGTAGACGTCGACCCGCAGCCGTTCCGCCAGCCCGGCCAACTCGTTGGCGAACGAGACGCGGGTGGCCAGCATCGCGTTGGAACCGTACTTGACGAGCTCCGCCGCGGTCGGGGAGAGGACGACCGTGGATGCTCGAAAGCCTCGGTACGCGGCGCGGAGGGCCGCCTCGGTCCGGGCGTCGGAGACGCCCAGCACGATCCGCGAGGGGGCGAGGGCGTCGCGGACCGCCGTGCCCTCGGCCAGGAACTCCGGATTGGACGCCGCCCCGAGGGTGCGGCCGAGAGTCCGCCGGCTCGCCCGCGCCAGGATCGGGCCCGCGACACCGTCCGTCGTTCCCGGAACGACCGTGCTCTTCAGGACGACGGCCCGCCAACCGCGGACCTTGCGGAGGGAGCCTCCCACGGTCCGGCACGCGGCGCGCACGTAGCTCAGGTCGATCGAACCGTCGGACCGGGAGGGCGTGGGGACGCAGACGAACACGAGGTCGCTGCGTCGCGCGAGGTCGATAGGGTCGTCGGCCACGGCCAATCGCCCCGCTCGGACCGCCCGACGCAGCAGCGCCGAAAGACCCGGTTCCTGTACGGGAGCCCGACCCGCCCGCACTACCGCACGTCGCGCGGGATCGGAGTCGTACCCCACCACCGTCCGCCCCCTCGCCGCAAAGGCGGCCGCGGTGGTCAGCCCCACGTAGCCCAGTCCCACGACCCCGACCCGGGGGAAGCCGGGTCGGTTGCGAGGGGATACCGGTCCTCGGGCTCTCACCGCGATTCCTTCCCGGCGGCCAGCTCGGAGCGAACGTACTCCGAGGTCCGCCGCAGGCCCTCCGCGAAGGGAGTGGTCGGGGACCACCCGAGGAGCGTGCGCGCCCGGGCGATGTCGGGGCACCGTCGGTCGGGGTCGTCGGCGGCCCGCGGCACGTGAACGATCTCGGAGCGACCTCCGGTCAGCGCACGGACCGTGCGGGCCAGCTCGAGGACGGTCGTCTCGGCGTCGGGGTTCCCGAGGTTGACCGGCCCGTCCACCGGGGCGACCTCGGCGAGGCGGACCAGTCCGTCCACCAGGTCGTCCACGTAGCAGAACGACCGGCTCTGCGCACCGGATCCCTGGACCGTGATCGCCTGGCCGCGCCAGCCCTGGGCCAGGAAGTTGGTGATCACGCGTCCGTCGTCGAGCGCCATGCGGGGTCCGAACGTGTTGAAGATCCGGGCGATCCGCACGTCGAGACTCTTCTCGCGGATCCACGCCGAGGCCAGCGCCTCCGCGTACCGCTTGCCCTCGTCGTAGCACGACCGCGGCCCGATCGGGTTCACCCGCCCCCAGTACGTTTCCGGCTGGGGATGGAGCTCGGGGTCGCCGTATACCTCCGAGGTGGAGCCGAGCACGACGCGGGCCCCGGAGGCGCTCGCGTGCCGGAAGAGGCGTTGCGAGCCCACCGCGTTCGTTTCGAGCGTGTAGACCGGACGTTCCTGGTACCGCGGCGGCGAGGCGGGCGAGGCGAGGTGGAAGACCACATCGGCCGTCGGGAGCGGTCCGGCCGACCGCACGTCCCGCTTGGCGAATCGAAAGTGGGACCGAGGGCGCGCGCCGGCGAGGTTCCCCGGTCGTCCGGTCGACAGATTGTCGATCCCCACGACCGACCAGCCGTCCCGGAGCAGGCGATCGACAAGGTGCGAGCCGAGGAATCCGGCGGCCCCGGTGACCAACGCCGTCCGCGTCACTTCCCCGACTCCCGAAGGAGGGCCCGGACCCGGTCCCCGATCTCGCGGTCGCGGAGCGCGAACTCCAGGTTCGTTTTGAGCCAGAGGAAGCGGTCCCCGATGTCGTAGCGTGTGCCGCGGAAGGTGACGCCGAGGACCTTCTCCCGCCGCCCGAGACGGCCGAGGGCGTCGGTGAGCTGGACCTCTCCCTGGCGCCCCGAGGGGGTCTCGCGGATGGCGTCGAAGATCCCGGGCGTGAGGAGGTAGGCGCCCGTGATCCCCAGCCGGCTCGGGGCGTCGCGCAGGGCCGGCTTCTCGACGAACGCCCGGATGTCGATCACCCCGGGCTCCAGTTCCGAGCCACCGACGATGCCGTAGTCCCCCACCTTCTCGTCCGGCACCGGCTCGATCGCCACGACGCTGCTCTTCCCCCCGTGCCGATCGAACACCGCACGGAGCTGGGTCAGGAGCGGGGGGTTGCAGACGTTGATCGTGTCCCCGAGGAGAACCCCGAACGGTTCGCCCCCGACATGCCGTTCCGCGTAGGCGATCGCGTCCGCGAGCCCGAGCGGGGACCGTTGCCGGATGTAGTGCAGCCGCACCCGCTCGGCCAGCCGTTCGAGCTCGCGGAGGGCGGGAAGGTCCGCGATGTGGGTCAGCTCCGGATTGTGGTCGAAATGGTCCTCGATCGCGCGCTTCGTCCGCCCGGTGACGATCAGCACGTCGTCCGCGCCGGCGGCGACGGCCTCCTCCACGACGTACTGGATCACCGGTCGGTCGACGACCGGGAGCATCTCCTTCGGCATGCTCTTGGTCTCGGGGAGGAATCGCACCCCGATGCCGGCGGCCGGAATCACCACCTTCATCGAAGCGCCCCCGAGGACCCGGGCGGGACGGAACCCGGGACTTCCGAGATAACGGTTTCCGCGGCGAGGCGCGAGAGGTCCGGCCCGGGGCGCCCGCCGGATCCGGGTTCACTCGTACGAGACGTCCGACCGCATGTACGACCGGATGGCGAGGAAGAGGGCGATCGCCGTCTCCGCGCCCAGGATCAGCAGCTGGTAGACGTCGAGGGCGGTGAGGTGCCCCTGGTAGGCGCCCCGAACGGCGTCGGCGATGTAGGTCAGCGGGTTCGCGTTGAACAGCGCCTTCAGCACAACGGGCAGCCCGGCGCTCAGCGGATAGAACACCGTGCTCGCGAAGTTGACGATGAAGATCATCAGGATCTGGATGCTGTTGTAGGCGGTGTTCGACTTGACGAGGGCCGAGATCAGGAGCATCAGCGAGCCGAAGAAGATCGACCCGACGACGATCGACCCGAAGATCACCCCGTACGCTACGGGGTCGGTCGGAAGGGAGTGCAGGAGGGAGAACGCGACCGCCAGCATCACCGCCGCCCCGCCCAGGCCGAAGAGCATGGAGGTGAGGAGGATGCCGAGCAGGTACTGGAGGCGCGTGAACGGACCGGAGAGGAGCTGGGCCAGCATCCCCCAACGCCGGTCCGCCCAGAGCATGCTGCCGCCGACCGTGCCCGCCATGACCGACTGGAACGACATGATCCCCGGGGTCAGGAAGGCGAGATAGACGGTCCCCGACCCGCCGGCCGAGAAGCCGTACCCGAAGAACACGAGGTACATTCCCGGCAGCCCGATCAGGATGATCAGGCTGCCCGGGTCGGTGTTGACCTTGATGTTCCGGTACACGAGGCGGAGCAGGTTAGGCAGAGGCAATCGACTCCCCTCCGTGGCCGACCGAGTGCAGGAACACGTCCTCGAGCGTGTTCTTTCGCACGTTCAGCCATTCCAACTGGACCCCCAGCGCCGGCGAGAGCTCGACGATCTTCGCGAGCGCCCCCTTGGGATCGTCCGTGAGGATCACGGCCGACATCCCGTTCGAGGTCACGGTCGCCCCCGCGCCGAGCGCGGCCGTCAGCGCGCCGAAGAATCGGGGGGGGTCGCCGTCGCTGATCGTGAGGTCGATCGTCTTCTTCCCGCCGTAGAGCCGCTTCAGCTTCTCCAGCGTGTCGAGCATGAGGATCTTGCCACTCTCGATGACCGCGACACGGTCGCAGAGGTAGTCGGCCTCCTCGAGGTTGTGGGTCGTGAACACGACGGTGAGCCCGCGCCGCACCTGGTCCCGGACCGAGTCGAGCAGCTGCCGCCGCATCACGACGTCCAGGCCGACCGTCGGCTCGTCCAGGAACAGGATTTCCATGTCGTGCATGAACTCCCGCGCGACCTGGACCCGGCGTTTCTGGCCGCCCGACAGGTCGAACGCCCGCCGCTTGCGCAGCTCGTCCAGGCCGAACTGGCCGAGCAGCCGCTCGCGGCGTCGAACCCGCTCCTCCTTGGGAAGACCCCACAGGATCCCGTAGACGTCGAGGTTTCCCTGAACGGTGGTGAAGTCGAACGACTCCGCCTGCTGCACCACCCCGATCCGGCGACGGATCCTCTGACCGTCGCGGGTCGGGTCCAACCCGAGGACCCGCAGCCGGCCCTCGCTCGCCTGGATGAGCGTGGTCATCGCCTTGATGAGCGTCGATTTGCCGGCCCCGTTCCTCCCAAGAAGACCGAACACCTCGCCGCGTCGAACGGTGAAGCTCACCCCGTCGAGGGCGTAGTGTCGTCCGTCGTAGGTGTGCCGGAGGTTCTCCGCAAGGACCACCGCGTCGTTCGTTTCCCCGAGGGGGAGATGGGATGGCCCGCCGCTCACGATCTCACTCGAGCACCGACCCCGCCATAAGCGATGCTCACCCGCGATGACCATCCTCGGAGAGGGCGATCGCCCCCACGGTCCCGCTCCGCACGACGAACTCCGACGGTCCGCCGAACTAATGCGGGCGCGTCGATGTCCGGGCACATGGCCGCGAAGCAGCTCCCTTCGAGCCCTCGTCGGCTCACGATCGTGCTCGCCCAGTGGTGCCCGCACTGCGTCCCGCTGTCCGTGAAGGAGGGGCGGAGCCTGGCACGACGGCTCCGAGTGCCGCTGCGGATCCTCGACATCGACCGAAGGGGTCAGCTACCGGCCGCCGACCGGATCGTCCGGAAGCACGGCGACGACTCGCCCGACTACTTGATCCCCCAGGTGTTCCTCGAGTGGACCGACGGTACGGTCCAGCCGTTGCTGACGGGGTTCTCCGAGCAGGTCTCGCGGACAGCGCGGGCGTGGCACGACCTGCTCCGTAGCGACTGGCTCCGCGCCGCGCGGCGCGCGGCCCGAGCATGACGCGGCGGAGCGGTCTACCGCCGGTGCTGCGGGCAGCCCTGGCCGCGCCCGGAGGGAAATGTTACCGCCACTGCGACGCGCCGATCCGGGAACGACCGTTGCCCGGCCGGATGCCCGGCGACTGGCGGGTCCGGGCCTGCCCGTCGGGTGTCGTCTCCGTCACATCGTACGCCGAATGGACCTCTCGCGACCGCACCCGAGCCGTCCGTCTCCAGCTCCGGAAGTGGACCGTTCCCCCGTCCTTGGTGCGCGCGCGGGATCTTCGCACGGCGACGCGGCATGGACCCGAGCTCGGTCGGGCCGCCGAGCGGGCGCTCGCTCGCTCGCGCCCGCGGTGGCCCGTTCGGGTCGTGTACTGGAGGGTCTACCCGCACCGCGGACCCGATGGGGTAGACCGGCGCCTGTTCGTCTGTTTTCGCCGAATCCACGCCGAACCGGTCTTCTTCGCCGCCCCGTCGGACGCCGGGGCGCGTGCGTGCCCGGTGTGTTCGGTAAAAGTGGCGGGCCGAAGGCCCAAGCCCACTTGACGTGCCACGGTAGAGCGCACCTCCGTACGGTCCATGGCCAAGTCGGCCCGTTCGGCACCATCCTGCGCGATGTGAGCGCCGGGGGGAGCGGCGGATGCGTCCGAGACGGGCGCCTTCGGCGCCGGCAAGGCCTGGCACCTGGACCCTGAGCGACGGTCGATCGTGGCCCCTCACCCCTCACCACCCGCCATAGGGCCATGGTCCCGGATGCGAACGATCGGAAATGTCGAAGAACGCCTGCGCGGCGTCCGACGGTCTCGGGCCGGCCGGAGTCACGCGCTCAGATTCGCCCGCACGACCCGGTCGAATCCGGCCGGCTTCGGGGGCCAGCCTTCGGTCATGTAGGCGAGGAACGCCCCGCGCGTAGGTTGGGTCACGGCCTCGTTGGTCCGCCGCTCGAAACCGATCGTCGTCGAGTACCGCTCGGGGGGCGGGAGCCCGTGGAGCGGTCCGTAGTGCGCGGGAAACACTTCGGTTTCATCCGGCAACCG
>JASHSP010000032.1 GCA_030038655.1 Thermoplasmata archaeon
CTCATTTCCCTCAAATCGCGCGGTCAGGGGAGGCCCAATCGGCGGCGAAGCTCCCGCTCCTCCGTGGGGTCCAGCTTGGCGATCTCCTCGTTGAGGTGTACGACCCCAGCGGCCCCGAACATGGCGACGACACTGCGCAGCAAGTTGGCGAGGTATTTCTGCTCGACGTTGCCGGCGCGGTAGACGTACCGTTCGCCCCCCCGGCACGACTCGCGGCGACGTTTGACCAGCCCTTTAGCGTGCAGTCGGGAGAGGATCGTGGCCACGGTGGTGTAGGCGACGCGACGCCCGCGCCGTTCGAGGGTCTTCCGGACGTTCCGCGCGGGGGCCTCGCCCAGCTCCCGGAGCGCGGCCAGGACCTCGGACTCGAGCGAACCCAGCATCCCGACCCCCGCGCGGACCAGCGACGCCCCCCGCTTAAGGGGTGTGTCGTATGCGAACCAACCGGTGCTTACCGGACGGATACCGGGCGGCCCTCGCCGGCCGCCGCGCGGCCAGTTCCAAACCGTTAATTCGGCGGCGCCGCTCGCGCGGCCGTGACCGCGGGGCCCCGGACCGTCGAGAGCATCCTCGACCTCGTCGGGAACACCCCGACCGTCCCCCTGCGACGGGTGGTGGCGGGACTGCCGTATCGCGTGCTGGCGAAGCTGGAGTTCCTGAACCCCGGAGGCTCCGTCAAGGACCGGATCGGATCGCGGATGATCGCGGAGGCGGAGGGCGACGGCCGTCTGAAACCGGGCGGGACGATCGTCGAGGCGACCAGCGGCAACACCGGCGTTGGCCTCGCCCTCGTCGGCGCGGTCCGCGGGTACCGGACGATCTTCGTCATCCCGGACAAGATGAGCACCGAGAAGATCCGACTCCTGCGCGCGTACGGCGCGCGCGTCGTCGTGACGCCGAGCGGTGTGGCGCCGGACCATCCGATGAGCCACTACTCCGTCGCGGCGCGCATCGCGAGGGAAACCCCCGGCGCCTACTACCCGAACCAGTACGACAACCCGGGCAATCCGGAGGCGCACTACGCGACGACCGGCCCCGAGATCGACCGGGCGCTGGGCAAGGAGCTGGCCGCGGTGGTCGGCACGATCGGAACGGGGGGCACGATGAGCGGGGTCGGGCGGTACCTCAAGGAGCATCGCCCTGAGGTGCGGGTGGTCGCCGTCGACCCGGTGGGCTCCGTGCTGGAACCGTACTTCCGGACCCATCGGTCCCCACCGGCAGTCCCGTACCTTGTCGAGGGGATCGGGGAGGACAAGGTCCCGAAGACCGTCCATTTCCAGTACCTCGACGAGGTCGTCACGGTGGACGACCGCGAGTCGTTCGCGATGGCCCGGCGATTGACGCGGGAGGAGGGCCTGTTCGTCGGCGGCTCCTCCGGGTCGGCGGTCGCGGGGGCGGTCAAGTGGCTCCGCGCGCGCCCGCTCCCGGAAGGCGCGACGGTCGTCGTGATCCTCCCCGACTCGGGGGACCGGTACCTCTCGAAGTTCTACTCGGACGACTGGATGCGCGAGAAGGGGTTCCTGGGTGCGAGCGCGCGGGCGGCGGACCTGCTGGCCGAGAAGCGCGGGACGCCCGCGCTGGTCGCCGCCGACCCCACGACGGTGGTGCGGGACGCTCTCGCGAGGCTCCGCCAGAACGGGATCGCGCAGATGCCGGTCCTGTCGGGCCGCGACAACCTCGGAAGCGTCCAGGAGGACGACGTCCTCCGCCGGAGCCTGGACGACGGCACGGTCCTCGACCGGACCGTCAGCGCGGTGCTGTCGTCTCCGTTCCCCGAGGTTCCGGCCGAAGCGACGGTCGCCGAGCTGCTGCACCGATTGCGGGAAGAGAGGGCGGTGCTGGTCCGGGACCCGGTGACCGGCGCGGCGCTCGGCGTTCTGACCCGCCACGACCTCGTCGGGTACCTGTCGGAGGAAGGGCACCATGCGGTTTGACACGCGCCTGATCCACTCCGGCCAGCCGGCGGACCCGTTGACCGGGGCCGTCAACACGCCGATCTACCTTTCGAGCACGTTCAAGCAGTCGGCGCCCAACCGGAACCGGGGGTACGTGTACAGCCGTACGGCCAACCCGACCCGTTCGGTCCTGGAGGCGGCGCTCGCCTCGCTCGAGTCCGGCCGCGCCGGCCTCGCGTTCTCCTCCGGGCTGGGCGCGCTCGTCACCCTCCTGGAAGCGTTCCCGTCCGGCAGTCGGATCGTCGCGATGGACGACCTGTACGGGGGGACGTGGCGGCTGTTCGAGCACCACCGCAAGCAGTTCGGCCTCCGGGTCGACTATGTCGACATGCGGGACCTCGCCGCGACCGCCGACGCGCTCCGGCCGTCCGCAGACCTCGTGTACGTAGAGTCGCCCACGAACCCGCTCCTCAAGCTGGTCGACCTCAAGGCCGTCGGCCGCCTCGCCCACGCCGCGGGCGCGGCCGTCGCCGTCGACAACACCTTCGCGACGCCGGCGCTCCAGCGGCCGATCGAGAGCGGCGCCGACATCGTCCTCCACTCCACGACGAAGTACCTGGGCGGCCACTCGGACATCCTCGGCGGGGCGCTCGTCCTGAAGGAAAAGCGCCCCGCGACGGAGTTCGCTTGGCTCCAGAACGCGGTCGGGGCGATCCCCAGCCCGTTCGACTGCTTCCTGGTGCTGCGCGGGCTCCACACGCTCGGGGTCCGGATGCGCGCGCACGAAGCGGGCGCCCGCGCGGTGGCCGAGGTGCTGGCCCGGGACGGGCGGGTGCTCCGCGTGCTGTACCCCGGCCTCGCGTCGCACCCCCAGCACGCGCTCGCGCGGCGCCAGATGTCCGGCTACGGCGGCATCGTCAGCGTGGAGCTCTCCGGAGGGATCCGCGCCGCGCGACGGTTCCTGAAGCGCCTCCGGGTGTTCACCCTCGCCGAGAGCCTCGGCGGCGTCGAGTCGCTGGTCGACCACCCCGCGACCATGACCCACGCGAGCGTGCCCCGGGCCGAGCGGGAGGCCCACGGGGTGACCGACGGTCTCCTGCGACTCTCCTGCGGGATCGAGGACCCGGCCGACCTGGCCGACGACGTGCGGTCCGCGCTCGGGGGGCTGTAGCCGTGCGACGGGTCACCGTCTACGACTCGCGGAGCCGCGAGACCCGGCTTCTCGCCCCGCTCGTCCCCCCGCGCGTGGGGCTCTACGTCTGCGGACTGACGCCGTACGCGCCGGCGCACATCGGGCACGGCCGGACGTTCGTCGTCTTCGACGTGGTCGCGCGCGCGCTGCGCCGCTGGGGCTACCGCGTCTTCTACGTGCAGAACGTCACCAACCTCGACGACAAGCTGATCGCCCGCGCGGCGGAGGAAGGCGTCGACCCGCTCGCGCTCGCCGACCGGCACTTCGCCTCGTACCTTCGCACGATGGAGCGGCTCGGGGTCCGCTCCGTGAACTACTATCCCTTCGCGACCGACTTCATGCCGGAGATCCTCGCCCAGGTCGGGGTCCTGCTCGACCGCGGGTTCGCCTACCGGGCGTCGGACGGCTCCGTCTACTTCGAGGTCGCGAAGTTCCCACGGTACGGGGCGCTCTCGCGGCAGAAGGTCGGGGAGCTGCGCCCGGGGGCGCGCGTGGAGGTCGACACGCGAAAGAGGGCCCCCGAGGACTTCGTCCTGTGGAAGGCCGCGACGCCGGGCGAGCCGTCGTGGGAGAGCCCGTGGGGGCCCGGCCGGCCGGGCTGGCACATCGAGGACACGGCGATGACGGGGCGGCTTCTCGGGCCGCGGTACGACCTCCACGGGGCCGCGATCGACCTCATCTTCCCGCACCACGAGGCCGAGGTCGCCCAGTCGGAGGCCGCGACCGGCGAGGTGCCCCTCGCGAACTACTGGATGCACGCCGGGCTGCTCCTTCTGTCCGGCGAGAAGATGTCGAAGTCAATCGGGAACGTCGCGGCCCTGGAGGCGACGATCGACCGGGTCGGGCCCGGCGTACTCCGGCTCTACTACCTGAACGCGAACTATCGGAGCCCGCTGGACTTTGACCCCGACCGCAGCCTCGGCGAGTCGACCGAGGCGTACGCTCGGCTCCGCCAGCCGTTCGACCGGATCTCCGAGCTTCTCGATCGGGAGGGCGCCGACCGACCGGGGGCCGGGCCCCCCGGCGCGCTGGGGGACGACGCCGCGTCGCTGGTCGACCGCCTAGACGCGACGCTCGCCGAGGACTTCAACACCCGCGAATCGATCGCGCTCCTGTTCGGATGGACGAAGCGCCTCGCCGAGCTTTCCGGGGGCCTCGATGCGATCGCCGGGTCCGGCCTCGAACGGCTCCGGGCGCCGTACGATTGGGCCCGGGAGGTACTGGGCCTCTTCGACGAGCCGACCGCGCCGGGCGCCGACGCGGGGGGCGAAGTCGTGGAGGTCGCGCTGGCCGCGCGGGCTCGCGCCCGGTCCCGGGGGGACTTCGCGGAGTCGGACCGGATCCGGGACGAACTCAGGGCGGCGGGCATCGAGGTCGAGGACCACGCGGGCCGGAGCCGCTGGCGACGAATCGGCCCGGAGTGAGCGGCGTGCGGGGGTTCGGGTTCACCGAGCACGGCGGCCTCGACCGCCTCGCCTTCGTCGACATTCCGGAGCCGACCCCCGGACCGGGCGAGGTCCGCGTCCGGGTGCGGGCCGCTGCGTTCAATCGACTGGACCGGTTCACGCTCGAAGGGATCCCGGGCGTCGAGGTCGCCCGACCCCACGTGCTCGGATCCGACGGGGCCGGCGTGGTCGACCTCCTTGGTGGGCCGACCGACGGGCTGGCGGTGGGCGACCGGGTCCTCCTCAACCCGGGGATATGGGACGGGACGTGCGACGAGTGCCGCGCGGGGCGCGAGGCGCTCTGCCGAAGCTACCGCATCGTCGGCGAGCACCTCCAGGGGACCGCCACGAGCTTGGTGGTGGTGCCCCGCCGCAACGTCCACCCTCTTCCCGAGCGGTTGAGCTTCTCGGAGGGCGCCGCCGCCCCGCTGGTCTTCCAGACCGCCTGGCGGGCCCTGCGGACCGTGGGCCAGGTAGTCCCGGGCGACCGGGTTGCGATCGTCGGGGCGGGCGGGGGGGTCGCCACGGCCGCGGTCCAGGTCGCCAAGCTGCTGGGCGGCCACGTCGTCGTCGCGTCCCGCTCGGCCGAGAAGCGCGAGCGGGTCCTCGGTCTGGGGGCCGACGCGTACGTGACGTTCGATGCCGAGCACCCGCTCGACCGGGTGCTCTGGCAGGAGAGCGGCAAGCGCGGCATGGACGTCATTCTCGATTCCGTCGGAACCCCGACGCTGCCCCGATCGCTTCGGGCGGTGGCGCGCGGCGGCCGGATCGTCGTGATCGGCGCCACCGGGGGCCCGCTGGCGGAAGTGGACATTCGGACCTTGTTCTGGCGCCAGGCCTCGATCCGCGGCAGCACGATGGCGAGCGCGCGCGAGTTCGACGAGGTGCTCGGCCACCTTGCCTCCGGTCGCCTCCGGCCGGTGATCGACTCGGAGTCGCCGTTCGACCGCGCCCCCGAGGCCTTCCGGCGGTTCGGCGAGGGTGACCTCTTCGGCAAGATCGTTCTCCGCGGACCGGGGGTCTAGGCGGGCGGTCGCGGCGACGGTCTCCCGGCGGGCCCGGTACCGTCGACCGGGCCCCACGGCTGCGGAGGGGACGCCGGCCGGTGTGCCCCTTGTTTAACCTATTGTACTAGGGGGAGGCCCAACCCGCCGACTCGGGGCACGGTTTCTCGGGGTAGGACGAGGGCGTACCGGCAGGTTTTTCCGCCCGTTTTCGAGGAATTTCTTAAATAGGGGATGCCAGACTGTTCTGCTACGTGAGTCGCTCACGGGAGTATCCTCCCGCGTCTGGAGGCCTGGTGCATTCCTACCGCCGAACGTCCCGAGGAGCCCTCGCGGCCGTCGGGTTGGTGCTCCTGCTTCTGGCCAGCGCGATGCTGGGGTTCGGCCTTGCCGCGCACTCCGGCAGCGGTTCGCCGGCGGCGTCGGCCGCCGGAACGCCCGCGGCCGCCTCCGCCTCCCCCACGGCGATCGTGACGCACGGGGACCTCTGGGTCACGAGCGGCGAGACCTACGTCATCCAGCCACCGTCCGGTTACGCGACGTACTATCAGGGAGGCAACATCACCGTTCTGGCCGGGGGGACGCTGATCGTCCGGAACTCCACGGTCTCGTTCGTCCAGTTCGTCGGGACCTCGGGCACGGCCCAGGAGCGGTTGTCCCACATCTTCCATTTCGTGGACGAAGGCACCGTCAAGCTCTACAACTCCTCGATCACGGCCGACCTCCTCCAGATCAACGACTACCCGAAGCTGCCCGTCACCGTCGAGGGGACGGGCCAGATGGACCTCTGGAACTCGTCGCTCGACTTCGCCGGCTGGGTCTCGGTGCAGGGGGCGACCGCGTCGATGACGCTGAACGGCTCGCGCATCGGCCCGAACCCGTCGGCGGCCGGGCTCGACGAGCTGCCCGCGGTCGAGGGCGACGCCGCCTTCGCTCCCGTCGTCAACGTCTCGGGCGGCGGCAGCCTGAACGTCTTCGGGAGCAACATCACGGGGCTCTACCAGGACAACCTCTCCGAGAACGGAACCCCGAGGCCGCTCGGGGATGCCCAGTCCGGCCTTTCGATCCTCAACACGTCGCGCGTGAACGCGACGGACCTCGCGACCCCCAACGACACGGAGAACCTCACTCAGGACTGGCTCTACCCGAGCGGGGTGACCGGCGGCGAGGTCGTGGTCTACTACAACAACTCCGTCTCCCTCCCGACGACGTCGGATGTCACGGTGTACTTCGACGGCGGCACCTACGACCTCGGGACGATCACGTTCCAGGGCGACTCCTTCAGCGCGATCGCGACCGTTCCGTTCACCCCCGGCCTGACGGCGGCCGTCAACGCGGTCGGCGTGCTCGGCTACCTCAACTCCACCGGCGACTTTGGCGCCGGACCGTCCCGCATCGCCATCGCGTTCTCCGCCACGACCGGCCCCTCGCTCTTCGGCGTCACCGCGGGCTTCGTGCTCAACCCGCCGCTCTCGTACTCGCTCACCGTCACGGGCGCCCACAGCAAGCTCAGCACCTTCGACACGTCGATCGGGCTGACCTTCGGCCCGACGCCCGCCTCGCCCCTCTCGCTCGCCGCCCCGTACCCGTGGAAGGCCGTTCGGCTCGCCCTCACGGACGGCGCGACCGCCTACCTCGCGAACCTCACGGTGCCCAACTCCCTTCCGTCGACCTCCGCGGGCGCGATCTCCGCGGACGCCACGAGCCAGGCGTACCTGTACCGCTGGGCGCTGTTCAACCTGACCGGGAAGGGAGGCGTCCTGCCCGTGGTGGGCGGCACGGTGACCCCGTACTACGCCTACCCGGCGAACGAGTCCAACAACGCCACGGTCACGGCCCTCAACGACCTCGCGACGAACAACACCGCGCTGGAAGGCTACCTCCACTACCTGGACCTCATCAGCCATGCGCCCGCGTACGGGACCACCAACAGCACGGGGATCGCGAAGCTCCTGCTGGCCTCGAACGAGATCACCGGCGGGTCGCTCTGGGATGGCTACTTCCTCGGCGACTACCACATCGTCGTCAACGTTACCGGCGTGGTCGAGTCGTACAACTGGTCGGTGAGCGCCTACCCCTCCGGCGTGGCGCTCAAGACGCCGGGGTACGGGGTGCCCGACACCTCGCCGGGACTGACGTTCCCGTCGTACTTCGCGGCGGTCGGAGTGAAGACGGTCACCGTGGCCGCCGACGGCGTGATCGTCGCGAACGGCACGGTCCGGATCGGCCAGCTGTTCGGGGCGAACGTGACGGTCGAGGACCTCGGGGAGGCGCCGATCTACTCCGTGCGGGCCCTCCTCTTCTACGACAACACCGAGGCGATCCTGCTGGACACGACGAACCTGTCGACGCACCTCACCACGGTCGGCTCGACCGCCACGCTCAACGTCTCCTGGCTGATCAACGACACGGTCACCGGTCTGCACGGCAGTTTCCTGCACGACTTCTGGGTCGTGCTCGTCTGGAACAACCTCGAGCCGACCCTTGGCGGCGGCCAGGTCAACCAGTCCGTCCCGACCACCATCGACCCGAGCCAGGTGACCGTCGTCTTCACCCCGCCCGCCTCCGTCCTCGACCGCGACGTGTTCATCCACACGTTCGGAACCGTGGTGTTCAACGGTTCGGCGGCCGCGAGGCTCACGTTGACCGCCACCCCGTCGGGGGGCGGCACGGCCATCTACCTCGTCAACGGGACGTCCCTCAACGGCACGTTCGAGCTCACGTGGTCGACCTCGGACCTCGCCTCGGGGGTGAACTACGTGCTGACGCTCACGGCGACGTACAACACGGTCGTCGCGCACCACACGGCGGTCGGTACGTTCTCGCTCGCCCCGGTTCCCTCCCCGTCGGCGACCAGCTTCCTCGAGCACAAATATCTCGGTCTGCCCCTCTGGATATGGCTCGCGATCATCGCGGCGATCGTCGTCGGGGTCGTCCTATTCTTCATGTTCTCCCGCCGCGGCGCGGCCGGCAAGCTGGTCGAGTGCGGCGAGTGCGGGGCGCTCATCCCCGAGAACGCGGCGGCGTGCCCCAAGTGCGGCGCCGAGTTCGAGTCCGACCTCGTCCGCTGCAGCCGATGCGCGGCCACTATCCCGGCGAGCTCGAAGTCGTGCCCCGAGTGCTCGGCGCAGTTGCTGGGCAAGCCCGGCGAGGGGACCGACGACCCGGAGCGCCAGGGATACGAGGACTTCATCGAGCGGTACCGCGCCGAGGGCAAGAAGGAACTCGGCGACAACTACACCGAGGGCGCGTTCTGGGACTGGTGGAAGCGCCAGGCCACCTACACGCCGTTCAGCCAGTGGAAGCTCCAGCAGGGCGCGGGCACGGCCCGGGCCGGCATGACCGC
>JASHSP010000033.1 GCA_030038655.1 Thermoplasmata archaeon
CGTCGTGACCGCCCCCACGAGCGCGAATTCCTCCCCCAGCGCTGAAATGCCTCCGTTGGTCCCCGGCGCGACGGGCCTACCGGTAAGGATGCTTCGCGCCCGTCCCGCGAGCACCCCAAATTCGCTCGCGAACGTATCCGCGGCCCCAAACGAGAGCGCGCTCACGTAGAGGATGGCGAGCGTCGCGACGGGGATGCCCGAGCCTCCCCACCCCACCACCACCGCGATCACGGTAGGGATCACGCTATGCGCGACGACGTTGGAGACCCCCCGTTCTCCCGCCGTTCCTTCCTGGACGTTCTGCCGCCGTTTCTCATCGATCCGGTACCGCGTGGCGAGCACGCTTCCGACCACGAACAGGACCAGGAGGATGAGGTAGGGAAATCCCGCGAGGAGGACGATGATCGAACCGACGATGGCGGCGACCGCGCCGGCCCGGGCTGTGAGGGCGCGGGCGGCCACGGCGCCGGCGGCCAGGAGCACGGTCGCCGCTATCCCGATAGCGGCCAGCGTCAACGAGAGCACCAAGAGCCTTCCGCGGGCGCAGAAGGCGGCGGGCTTAACGGCTTCGCGCGCTCCGACCGAATCGATTCAGCCCCGGGATAACACCCGGTAGACCGCGCCGCGGAACGAGTGCGCCAAAATGTCCGGAACCATCGACCCCTCGAGGAGCTCGGCCGACCCGTTTGCGTCGTGCCCGCGCGGGCGGATGAGCGCGGTAAGGAGCCCAAGGGACCGCCCCGCTTCTACATCGAGAGCGCGGTCTCCGAGCATGGCGCTGCGGGTTAGGTCGAGGTTCCATTCGCGTCGAGCCTGCTCGAACAACGCCGTGCGAGGCTTGCGGCAATCGCACCCATGCTCGGGCATGTGAGGGCAGTAGTAGAACGCGTCGATGCGCGCCCTGTGAGGACGCAGGAGCTCGTTGAGACGGCGGTGGATACGGTCGACGTCCTCGCGGGTGTACAATCCGCGCTCCACGCCGGATTGATTGGTCACGCAAACGGTCCGGTATCCGTGCTCGGCCGCAACGCGGAGGCCCTCCCCTACGCCGCGGTACAACTCGAGTCGCTCGGCGTCCTTCATGTAATGAAGGTCCGGGTTGAGGGTCCCGTCCCGGTCGACGAAGAGCGCGGGGCGGAGTGGCGTCGCGCCGGCGGGTCCTACGGGTTCGGCCGACACGTCGGTTCGGGTACCCAGGACCCCCATAAGCATTGACCACCTGTCGAATGGGGCAGGGTGGCTGAGCGCGAGGCAGCGATGGGAGGTGCTGGAATCCACTGGCGCGCGCTCGACGCTGCCTTCGACCGGGTCCTTGCGCCGTTTCGAGCCGGGACCCAGGTCCTCGGCCTCCTGTTCTCCGGTGGCATCGATTCGGCTCTGTTGGGCTGGGAGCTGCGCGACCGCCCCCGCTTCATCCTTTCGACCGTGGGAACCGCGGGGAGTCCCGACCTGGCCAACGCCGAGGCCGCGGCCCGCCTCGTCGGCGCTCCATGGTCCCGTGCGGTGCTGACCGAATCGGAGGTCATCGACATGGCACGGGAGATCGACGACGAGACCCGGACTCTTACACCGACGGCCCGAAGCGTGCAAGTGGCGTTCTCGCTCGCGGTCCGGCACTCGCCTAGTAGGGCGCTCGTATGCGGTCAAGGCGCGGACGAGCTATTCCTCGGATATGCCCACTACCGCGGGCTCGCGGGCTCAGAGGCGAAGCGTCGCGCGGAGGAGGACCTAGACCGGGTTCAGAAGGACGACTGGCCGCGTTCTCAGCGGATCGCCCATAGGCTGGGCAAGGTGGTCGCGGCCCCGTACTTGGACCCTTCGTTCATCGCGGTCGTTCGCGATATCCCGGTCGCCGCCCGCCTCCCCGAACCGGTTCCGAAGGCGTTGCTCCGGGACTGGGCACGACATCGCGGTGTTCCGGAGTGGCTGGTCCAACGACCCAAGCGAGCGCTCCAATTCGGGAGCGGCGTCGACCGCATCCTTCGCAGAGCCCGAGAAACCGGTTCACCGCACGGTGACTCGAGTGCCCGCCTCGTCATCCAGAGCCCGAGCCAGCGACGGGATGTCGCAGATCACTAGCCGACGGCCGCCGCCCCGAAGGAAGTCGACACCGGCTTCGACTTTGGGGGCCATACTGCCCGGGGCGAACTCGCCGTTCGCCTGATGTCGTTCGAGCTCCTCCAGGGATACGTCGGCGAGCCAGCGTTCGGACCGCTTCCCGAACCCCACGGCGACTCCCGGTACGTCGGTGACGATCGCCAGCGTGTCCAGGCCGAGCTCGCGGGCGACGACTGCGGACCCGAGGTCCTTGTCGATGACCGCCTCGACGCCATCAAAGCCTCCGTCGGGTCGGCGCACGACCGGAATGCCACCGCCCCCCGCTACGACCGGAATCCAGGTCGCCCCGAGTCCCGACTCCAAGAGCTGGCGCACCGCGGGACCCTCGATCCACCGGACCGGCCGGGGCGACGGAACGAGACGGCGCCATCCGCCCCGAGCTCCATCGAACTGCATCGCCCACCCATGCTGCTTCCGCAAGATCCTGGCCTCGTCTTCGTGGTAGTAGCGGCCGACCGGCTTCGTCGGATGCTGGAAGGCCGGATCATCGCGGGCGACCTCGGTCCGGCTGATCACGGTGAGCACCGAACGGTCGACCCCGGCACGCCGGAGCGCGGGGGTGAGCTCCGTCTGAATGAGATAGCCGACTTGCCCTTGGGTCTCGGCCCCGAGGACGTCCAACGGAAGCGCGGGGACTTCCCGAGACCCGAGCTCGTTCTGACGCAGGAGAACGCCGACCTGCGGGCCATTGCCGTGCGTCAGGACCAGCTCGTGGCCCTGGGCCGCGACCCGAGCGAGGACGGAGACCGCGGCGCGCATCTGGAGGAGCGCCTCGTCCCAGGACCCGCTTCCCCCGGCGCGTTGGAGCGCGTTGCCCCCCAGCGCGATCAGGATACCGACCATGGAGCGACCGAAAGCCGAACTCGGTGCCAGCTTGAATACATGGGTGGTGGCCCCACCTCCCTTCCGGACGCCGGGCAGCGGCGTCCCGGTTCCCGCCAACTGCTAAATATCCAGCCCCGGCTCCCCGGCCGTGACGGACGACACCGCCTCGTTGTTCTGTCCGCTCGAGTTCCGATACGGCCGGGCGTCCGTTCGCGCCCTGTCTTCGAGAGAAGCCCGCCTAGGCCGCGCGCTTCGGGTGGAATCGGCGCTCGCCGCGTCGCAAGCGGAGCTCGGGACGATCCCGGCGGAGGCGGCGGCCGCCATCGCCAAGGTCGCGGACGTGCGCCACGTCACGCTCGAACGGGTAGACGCCCTGGAGAAGGAGACACGGCACGACGTGATGGCGATCGCCCGGGCCCTCTCTGAGGCCGCCGGGCCTTCGGGCCGATGGGTCCATTACGGGGCGACGAGCGCCGATATTACCGATACGGCCCTCGCGCTCGAGCTGTCGGAAAGCGTGGAGATTCTGCATCAGGACCTGAGCGAGCTGGTTCACGTGCTCGTCGACCTCGCCCGTCGACACCGGGGGACCCCCGAGATCGGTCGGACCCACGGACAGCACGGAGTACCGATCACATTCGGATACAAGCTCGCCGTGGCCGCGGCGGAGGTCGCACGGCATCGGGTTCGGCTGGAGCAGCTCAGGCCTCGGCTCACGGTCGGCAAGATGGCGGGTGCGGTCGGGACGGGCG
>JASHSP010000034.1 GCA_030038655.1 Thermoplasmata archaeon
TACCTGCGAGTAGTTTCAGGAGGAACCAGCCATTCCCAGTCTAGATTGGCCTTTCACCCCTAAGCACAGGTCATCCGAGTGATTTGCACGTCAACACCGGTTCGGTCCTCCACCTATCTTTCGACAGGCTTCAACCTACCCACGCTTAGATCGATTGGCTTCGGGTCTTCCACCTATGACTTCGGGCGAGCGCACCCCGTCCCTGACCCCTTGCGGGGCTGCGGACTGTCGGTTTCCCTGCGGCTTCGGCCGTGTGGGCCTTAGCCTCGCCATAGATCGAAACTCCCTGGCCCGTTATTCAAAACGGACGCATGGATCCTGTGTCCACGGTCTTTCGACCGCTTCGCTCCTTGGGGACCGCATGCGGCTTTTCGTCAGTTGGTTTCAGGCTCTTTTCACCTCCCTTCCGAGGTACTTTTCAGCTTTCGCTCACGCTACTAATGCACTATCGGTCTCGGGACGTATTTAGGATCGGAAGACTGTACCTCCCAGCTTCCCGCGCGATATCCAACGCACGGTACTCGGGATACCTCCAATCCCGCCTCTTCCGTTCGCCTACGGGACTATCACCCTCTTCGGTCCGTCGTTCCAGGCACGTTCGGCTTGAGAAGCTCGCGGGTACGGAGGTCCACTACTCCACATCTCCCGGCCCTCGACGGGTCGGGATTCGGTTTGTCCTGTGCCGTTTTCGATCGCCTTTACTAACGGCATCTCGGTTGATTTCTTGTCCTCCCCCTACTAGAATGCTTTACTTCGGGGGGTTCCCCTTCCTTTCGGAATGTCCCTTGCGGGACCGGAGTTCCGATTCGGTGATCGGTGGATCACGGGTTCCTTGCGCCTACCCACCGCTTATCGCAGCTTGGCACGACCTTCATCGGCGCCCGAGCCTAGCCATTCCCCAACTGACAGGAGTCAGCTACACTGAATTCGTTTGACAAGCGTCCAGAACGCGTGTGATCGGCGTCATCGGTCCCTCGCCGGCCCGGCGAGAGACCCTCGCCCTTCCCCGGAGAGGCCCCGGCCTCTGCGGGTGCATGTGCCGACCGAACAGCGGCGCCGTGGCGCGGCCACGGGACGAAGAGGACTTGGTATTAATTCCTTGCGCGAGAGCGGCTCCCGTCGGGGACCGGTCCCCGACGGGGCGGGGAGCGGCTCCCCGGCCCCTCCCTCGGGCGCGGGCCGTCGCCCCACCCCGTTTCCCTCCACGAATCGCGGTCCCTCGCCCCGGTGGGGTGGGGAATCCTAGCCCCAACGGGTCGAGGGGGCCGTTGAATACCTTGCCACGTTGGGGCGTTTCGGGAGGTGGGTTCGCTCCGCGTGACGCGTTCACCGCCCCGGGACCGCCCCCTCCCGACCCCTCAGGCGGTCACGGCCCCCCTGACCCGATCCGCGATCTTCCTGGTCGTGGCCGTTCCCCGTCCGCGCGAGAGCCGGGATGCCGTCCGGTCGTTGTGCGCCGACCTCTCCGCTCTCGTGCGCGGGGTGGGAGCGCGCCAGCTGGAGGGGAGCCTGTCGTGCGTGATGGGCGTCGGCTCGCGAGCGTGGGACGAGATCTTCGGTCCCCCGAAGCCGGCCGAGCTCCACCCGTTCCGGGAGATCGGCTCGGGAGGACGGGTCGCGGTCGCCACGCCGGGGGACCTTTTCTTCCACATCCGGGCGGACCGCATGGACCTCTGCTTCGAGCTGGAGACCCAGATCGCGGCCCGCCTGGGTTCCCACGCCACCGCGGTCGACGAGGTCCAAGGGTTCCGCTACTTCGACAGCCGTGACGTGATCGGGTTCGTGGACGGTACCGAGAACCCCCAGGGCCCGGCCGCGGGGGAAGCGGTGCTCGTCGGGGACCACGACCCCGCGTTCGCGGCCGGCAGCTACGTCGTGGTCCAGAAGTACCTGCACGACCTCGCCGGCTGGAACGCGCTGCCGACGGAGCAGCAGGAACGGATCGTCGGGCGAACCAAACAGAGCGACATCGAGCTGGACGACTCGGCCAAGCCGACGTACGCGCACAACGTCCTGACCTCGATCGAGGAGGACGGCCACGAGGTCAAGATCCTTCGGGACAACATGCCGTTCGGCCGCCCCGCCCTCGGGGAGTTCGGGACCTACTTCGTCGGATACAGCCGCTCGCCCCGGACGATCGAGAGAATGCTCGAGAACATGTTCGTGGGCAACCCCCCCGGCAACTACGACCGGCTGCTGGACTACAGCCGCGCCGTCACCGGCAACCTGTTCTTCGCCCCGTCCGCGACGTTCCTCGACGACGCCGCGACCGAATCGTAGCGCGGGCCGTCCCGACGGACACCCGGCCGGCCTACGCTCTCCGGTGGGGCCCCTGGTACCGGGCCGCCGCGTAGAGACAGCGTCCCTGGGCGTTCGGTTCGCATCCGGCGCAGTTCCGCTCCGCGGGAACAGGGGCCCGGATCCGATCCTCGCGGATCTGGCTCAGGGCCACCGAGAGCCAGCGCTCCTCCGCATCGCCGTACGGCACCTCCACCCACCCTTCGTGCGCGCCGTCGCCGGAGGCATCCCCGTAGAGGACGATCCCGTAGGCGGGGCGGTGGCCGAACGCCGAGTGGACGAGCCGGCACTCCGCGATCGCCTGGAGGACGTCGAACGGACGGCCGTGGGCCTCGTGGTAGCCGACGAACAGGTGCGTCGCCTTGTACTCGAGCGGCACGAGACCCCCGTCCGCTCGGGCGATGACCATGTCGGGCCGCCCGGCGAGCCCGAGCGACGCATCGACCAGGTTGCCCGAACCGTTCGTGAAACGAGCGTCGAGCCGGATCCGTTCCGGCGGGAACAGCATCGGGAGGTCGTCCTCGCCCGCATCCTGGTAGACGAGGTGGTCCCGGTCGCCCAGGTCGAGCCGCCCCTCGTTCACGCGGGCCGTCCCGATCGGGGGGGCGAACAGCGGGGACCGCCGGAGCGGCACCACGTCCGCGGGCGTGAGGACCGGGAGCGCCGGACCGCCGAAACGGAGGGGGTGGCCCGTCCGGTTCAGCTCCATCTCGTGCGGGCACCGATAGTACGAGACGAGATCGTGCGGGGTCAGGTGTTCGAGCGACGGAACGGTCTGCGGGGCGAGCATCGGCGATCGGTCCCCCCGCGGGGGCTATGAAGCTGCGTTTCGAACGGAAGCGGGGCGAGCCGTCCGGACCGCCTAGGCACCGACCGAGGCCCGCACCGCGTCCCGGGCCGGCTCCGGGAGGGCCGAGCGGGCAAGAAGTCCCTCGAGCAGTTCGAGATCGGGACCCCGGGCCCGGACCACCGCGGCGATCGCCCGGACCGACTCCGCCCGTCCTTTCGTCGCGGCGCGGACGAGGGAATACTCCGGGCGGCTGACCCGGAGCTCCCACGTCGCGAATCGCACCGGGACGGTGCGGACCGGGTCCGGCGATGCGCCGAACTCCTCGAACGGCGTCGGCGGGCCCGTTCGGACCGGCACCGCCCACTCGAGGCGGGCTCCCTTCTCGAAGGTTCCGAGAAACGCCCGGGCCCCGCGCACCGTCCCCGGGCCGACCCACTCCGTGACGGCGACCGGTTCGATCAGGTACGGGCCGAGCAGCGTCGCGACGCGGTCGACCCCCGTCCGGTCCGTCCCCAGGTCGATGTCGCTCGGCCGGATCGCCGCGCCGAGGAGCCACGCGGCGGTCGAACCACCGAGGAACCAGGGGATCCGTTCGGACCGCATCGGCGCGGCCACGAGTTCGCAGAGCGTGCGCAGGGCGCCCTCCACGTCCGCCGCGACCCCCGCGTACGCCTGGTCGATCATCGCCTGGAGGACGAACCGGTTCCGGTTGTAGGCGAGACGGACCTGGGGCGCCTCCGCGTGGGGGGCGGCGAACGATCGATGCCAGCACCGGGGTCCGCCGAACATGCACGCGGACGACGGGTGGACGAAACCGAAGACGCCGAGCGGTCCTTTGGGCGGCCCGGCGGCGTCGGAACCGCCGTCCTGAGCGTGGAAGGTGAAGGTGCGAGGGTCGGTCTCCCCCTCGACCGAGAGCTGGTGCAGGAACCCCGCCCCCAGGTCGGGTCCCGAGATCATCTGGCGGGGGAGCCCGCCGCCGACCGGCATTTGTCGGGGCCGATGCGGCCTAGGCCGGGAGCGGACGGACCTCGAGCGCGTCGGGCAGGGGAATCCGTCCGGCCCTCGCCTCGATCCGGTTCTCGTGTCGCCGGGCGACGAGGTAGGTGCCGCTGGCGAGCGATCGCCACGACCCCTTCTCCGCATCGAACGGTTCGCTCCCGACCAGCACGTGGTGGGAGGTCGCCAGGTACGCCATCTCGTAGTATCGCCGCTCCGGGTCTAAGAAGCTCGACCCGTGGTCACCCGTCCACAGGCAGAACGCCCACAGCTCGTCCGGTCCTCGGGAGTACAGGACGTTCAGGCCGGAGAACGGGGGGATCGCCGGCCGCTTCAGCCCCTGCCAGACCCGCACGAGGTCCTCGACGGTGTGAACGTACCCGACGAGGGGGTCGCCCGTCTCCTCGGTGTTCCGCTGGAGGAGCCAGAACAGCACCTCGCTGTCGTTCACGCCGCGGACCTTCGGTTCGTGGATCCCGAGCATCGGCCGGGTCTCGTTGGGGAACGGGATCGCGCCGTTGTGGGCGAACAGCACCGAATGGCTGTGGAACGGCTGGGAGTTCAGCGGCCCGAGCAGCGAGGCCCGGGGCAGCTCGAGAGGGTTGCTCGCGTGCCGAAGGTGCCCGATCGCGAGCGGCGGTCGGGCCCCGGCGGCCGCGCGGACGAACCGCTCGCGCTCCCCCGGCTCGAACGCGCCGCCGACACCCTTCTCGACGTGGGTCCGATCCCCGGCCTCGTACCAGGCGATCCCCCAGCCGTCCCGCTGGCTCGTCTCCGGCGTGACGCTCGCCTGGGCGAGGAGGGATCGGTCGGCGTGCACCAGCCACCGTTCGGCGGGGTCGGTGCGGGAGGTCAGGTACCCGAGCAGGCGGCACATGGGGTCGGCACGCCCCCGCGATAGATATAGCGACTTCTCGAGCCTCCCCGGCGGCGGCGCCCCCGGAGGAACCGTTATGGGACCCTGCGGAGCTAGAGACGGTGCGGTTGCCGATGGTCGCGGTGGAGGTCACCCCGGTCGCCCGGGACCAGGTCCTGAAGATCATGGAGAAGCAGGGGAAGCCCGGCGCGGCGCTCCGCCTCTACGTCCAGGGCGGCGGATGCTCGGGCCTCACCTACGGGATGACGTTCGACCAGAAGCAATCCGGGGACGAGGTCGCCTACGAGCAGTCCGGGCTCACCGTCGTCGTCGACAAGGCGAGCGCACCCCTCCTGGAGGGGCTCCGCGTCGACTACCTGCTCGGGCTTGAGCAGTCCGGGTTCAAGATACACAACCCAAACGCGAAAGCGACCTGTTCCTGCGGGAAGTCGTTCTCGGCGTAACCGCGCGGCTCCGCGGCAACCGGGGTTTTATAGTTCCCCGGCGGTCTCTAGTCGGGGCGCTTGAGGAGGGCCCCTGCAATGAGCGATAGTGCGATCAAGTTGGAAGTCACGAAAGAGGCGCAGGACCAGGTTCGGGGCCTGATGAAGGGCCAAAAGCCCGGAACCGCCGTGCGCGTCTATCTCCAATCGTCGGGCGGCGGCGGGTGCGGCTCGGGGGGCTGCGGCTCCGGCGGGGGGGGATGCGGATGCGGCGGTGGTGGCGGAGGAGGTCCGGCGTTCGGGATGGCGTTCGACAAGCCCCGCAACGGGGACAAGGTCATCCCGGTCGACGGGTTCTCGATCGTCGTGGACGACTCGAGCGCCGAGCTCCTGAACGGAGCCCGGATCGACTACGTCCAGGACCTCGAAGCGTCCGGATTCAAGATCGTAGCGCCCAGCCTCGCCATGGCCGCTCCGGGTACCGCGAGCGGACACGGTGAGGGCGGCGGGTGCGGTTGCGGGTCCGGCGGCGGCTGCTGCTAGACGGCGGCGACTCCGGTCCAACCCTTTCCCCCTTTGTACTCCCGGGGCGACGTCGGTTCGTCGGCCCGTTATAGCCCCGCCCCGGCTGCCTCGCGGAGGATGGCGGGCACCGGAGCGGAGCCGAACAGGGACGCGATCGCCGCGATCGAGGAGGCGGCCCGACAGGTCTTCCGGCAGCAGGGCCCGGCCCTGGTCATCGTGACCAAGTGGGCGAACGAGTGGTTCTCGGGGAACGACCTTGTCTTCGCGATCCACGCCTTCCGGCGCCATGTGGGGGTCGAGTTCTGGCGGGGGGCGGCGCTCGCACCCGGGCACCTGATGCTGGAAGGGACGGGGAAGAACCTGCGGCATGTGAAGCTCAGGGCCGTCGCCGAGGCCACCTCGCCCGCCTTTGCCGCGCTCGTTCGCGCGGCGGTACGGCTGGACGCGGTCAGCGAAAAGCGGCCCCGTTGAGAGGGCGTCCCACCCCGTTCCCGGCCCTCGCGGTGATCGGGGCCCGCACCCCCTTAATAGGTCCGGACAAGGTCGGCGCCGAGGTCGACGATGTTCGGGCTGCCGCGCGTGACCGAGCTCGAAGCCGGCCTACTGGCCCTGATCGTGGCCGTCGTCGGGTCCTCGCTGGCCACCGCCATCGCGCGGCAGCTCCGCGACCGCGGACGCCCGCCGCATGCGGTCCGGGGCGTGCGTGTGGCCATATCGGCCGGCTCGATCCTGATCGCGGTCGGGATTTTCCTCGCGTCGTTCGGGTCGATCAGCTTCCTCTCGGGCCTGACCGTTTCCGCGGTCGTCGGGATCGCGATCACGCTGGCCCTGCAGACGACGCTCCAGAACCTGCTGGCCGGCTACCTCCTCCTCCGCAACAAGATGCTTCGGTTGGGCGACACCATCGTCATCGGCGGGATCACCGGGCAGGTCGTCCAGCTCGGATTCGTCTCCGTGTGGCTCCGTCTGCCGGACGGCAACGTGGCGTTCGTAAGCAACTCCACGCTGCTCAGCGGGCCCCTCGTCAACCGGAGCGCCGGCGACCGGCTCAAGGGCGAGTACTGAGTCCGGAGCCGGACCGGGGCTCGCGCCACGCTCTTAGGGGACCGGGTCTCCCGATAGCATGGCCTCCTCGAACGGTGTCGGCCGGCTCCCCCTCGGGGTCGCAATCCTCGCGATCCTTATCGGCATCTTCGGCTTCTTCGTCTTCCTCGGTGGCCTGCTCGCGGTGCTTCTCGGCGTCTCGATCGCGGGCTACTCCACGGTCTTCGGCCTGAGCGGGATCCTCGCCGGGGTGGTCATACTGATCCTCGGGCTCGTGATCCTGGCGGTCGCGGTCGGGCTCTGGAACCAAGAGCTCTGGGCCCTGGCGCTCGCGGTCCTCGTCCTCCTTGTCTACGGCGTGGTCGAGTACGTGAGCGGCGAGTGGCTGGGCTTGATCATCGTCGCTCTCCTCGTCGTCTACCTCGTGGCCGTGCGAAGTCACTTCGACTGAACCCACGGGGGCGGACGGCGGGCCCCCACCGGCCGAGCGGGGCGATGGGCCCGGACGGATTTGAACCGTCGACCGACCGGTTATGAGCCGGTCGCTCTGAGCCGGACTAAGCTACGGGCCCGTGGGGAACACGGCCGAGGCGCCGCCGAGCGGAATTTGGGACCCGCGGAGTCTGCCCGCGGACCTTTCGAACCGCTGACCTTTCGGTTAACAGCCGATCGCTCTGCCGCTGAGCTACGGCGGCACCGGAGCGGCCGAGCTGGCATCGCGCTAATAGCCTTTCCGGCCGGGCGGTGGAGGCGCCGCGTGCTCGGCGGCCCGGGCCTTGAGGCGCTGGATCACCGCGCTCATGCTGTCGAGGGAGCGGTCCAGCGAGTCCCAGAACTCCCGCGCCCGGTCGGTGACGACCGCGCCGTCCGCGGACGGCTGGATGACCCCCTCCCGCTCCAGGAGGTGGAGCGAGTAGCGCGTCTTGTGGATCGGGAGCCGGAGGGCCTCGCTGAGGCGGATGATGCCCGTCGGCGGGCTCTGCGAAAGACGTTCCAGGATCTCGACGTTGCGGGCGAGCAGGACGAGCTCCTCCTCGATCCGGTCCACCAGCTGGGTCGGTTCTCCCTCGGACGGAACGGAGTCGGACGCCGGCTCGGGTTCCTTCTTGACCGGCATCGCTGACTCCCCGACTTGAACGGGCTTACTTGAACGTTGTCGGCGACCCGCGCGTCGTCTCGGTGGGGCGGGAAGACCCCCGCCGTCCACGGGAACCGTCATAGCGCGGCGCCCGCATCGACCGGGGATCGATGCCCGCGGCCTCCGGACCGAACGCCGCACCCGGCCGTGCACCCCCGGGCCCGGATCTGGTCGTCCAGCTCGCGTCGCTCGTTTCGGGGCCGACGCCGCGACTTCTGATCGTGAAGGGACCGCCGGGCTCCGGCAAGAGCTCGTTGCTCCGGGCCCTGGTCCCGCGCCTCGGCGGCCCGGTCGTGCTCGTCGCATACCGGGTAGTCCCTTCGGCCGGTTCCCCCGACCGGTCGGGTGCGCCGGACCCCCCCGCGGTCTCGCTCCTGATCGTCGACCCGGGCCGGCCCCCGGGGACCGAGCGACCCGACGTCGACCGGACGTCCTCGATCGCGCTACCGCTGGGCCCGGCGGGCGCGACCTCGTTCGCCTCCATGCCGGCGCCGCTGAAGGACGCCCTCGCCCGCCTGACGACCGCCGGCGGCGGATGCGTCGTCGTCGACTCCTGGGACCGGGCGAACGAGGAGGCCCTTCGCCGGGGCGTGAGCGACGGCGCGGCCGTATCCCAGCTGGTCGCCCCGACCGACCTGCTCCGCGAGCTGCTCGGCCGCGTCCCCGTCCACGTCGTGCTCGCGCTCTTCGGGGAACCGGACCCGCAGGTCGAGTCGCTCGCCGACGGCATCGTGGAGCTGTCGACCGAGCGGGTGGAGGACGTCCTGCTCCGGACGCTTCGCCTCGCCAAGCTGCGGGGCTCCGCCGCGCTCCCGAGTCGGCTATTCTCGGTCGCGAACGGCCACTTCTACAGCACCCTCCCTCGGGGGACCGGATTCCGACCTCCCATCGGGCCGGCCGAAGTCGATCCCGCGTCCGAGAGCGCCGGCCTCTGGCCGGGTTCCTCCGATTTCGCCTCGGCGTTCGGGCGCCTCCGCGAGCACGGTCTCACCGCGTTCGAGCTGGGGGAGGAGATCCCCGACCGCTTGTTCGACCCCCTCGTCGCCCCGATGGTCGCGACGGCGCTCCGGGGCGGCGGGCGGGTCGTCTGGGTACCGCCGGGCTCGTCCTCGGCGGCCCATCTCGTCACGGGGCTCGAGCGGTTCGTCTCGCGCGAACTGCTGGCCCAGAACTTTCGGGTCCTCTCGGCGGGAGGGCCGGAACCGAATCTTCGCGACATTCGGTCCGTGGTGCTTCCGCTGCGGCGGGGGGCTCACGACGGCGGAGACACCCGGTCGGCCGACGCACCCCCCCTCGCGCCGATGTTTCCCGAGGCCCATGCGTTCCTGCGCGATGCGCGCGGGAACGGTCCGGTGCTGTTCGTGCTGTCGATCGACGGCCTGCGGGCCCTGGCGATGGTCGCCCAGGTCAACTACAACGAGTCGACGCTGCCACACATCGTAGCGTCGTACGCCCGCCTGCCGCGGTTTCACGGGATCGGGTTCGGCCGTGCTCGCGACCCGTTCACCCAGGCGCTCCTCCCCTCGGTCGATACATACCTCAAGATCCGTCAGGCGCACGGGGACGCGGTCGTCTTCGGCATCCGACCCCCGACCCCGGCCTATCTCCTGGACTGGACCCGGCCGGACGGCCGCTACTCGTTGGTCCCGATCGGGTAGCCTGCCGGAGTTCTACGAGCGGGTTGTTTGAATCCGGACGAAGCCGTGGAACGTCCCCCGCGGCGGCCCCTCCTCAACGCCGGATTCCGGCGGTGCCGGGCAGGACCCGACCGCCCGTTCGCACGGTGGAGGGACTACGATCGGGCTTGGGCAGGGTGCACCGGCAGCGAGCCGGAGAGCGGGTCAACATCTCCTAGGGCGGGCCCTACCGGACCGCCTCGTAGTGGAGCAGGATCTCCCTGTCCTCCCCGGGCTTCGTCTCGATGAGCCTCAGGGTGCACTGGGCGTTCATCGGGCCCCAGTAACGAGGGCCCTTCCCGTAGACGACGGGCATGACGAAGAACCAGTAGTCGTCGGCGAGACCCCGGCTCAGGCACTCGCGAACCACCGCGGGGCCCCCTTCGAGGATGATGTTCCCGCCCTTCTCGCGCCTTAACTTCGCCAGGATCCGGCCGAGATCTCCGCGGAGGATCCTTGAGTTCTCCCAGTCCGTAGACTTGAGACGGTGGGAGAGGCATATCTTCTCCACGCGGTCAAGATACCGTCGGTAGTCGAGAAGCCACTTCGGCTCGCCGGACTTTAGCGCCTTCTCACTCCACGTCCGCTGGTGGCCCAGGAAGGAGCGGCGGCCCATGACGACCGTCGTGACGTCGTCGAATCGGTCGTACCACATATGGCGGAAGAGCGCGTTGACTTCCGTCGAGGGCCGATCCGACCCCGGATACTTCGGGAACTCGCCGCGGCCGTCCAAGGTCATGTACACGTTCGCTGTGATTTTTCGCATGTTCTCGTCCCCCGATCCTTCGGAGTTCCGGGATGCCCCTACCGTACCCGGGTTCGTGGTTGCATACGTAAATGGACATATATCCCTTTAGGCATACATTGTCCGTGCCCGACGTGTTTCAACTCCTGGCGGAACCCTCGCGGAGACGCCTGCTCGACGCCCTCCGTGACGGTGAGCGGTCCGTCAATGACCTGGTCGACCGCACCCACATGTCCCAGCCCTCCGTTTCGAAACAACTGCGAATCCTGCGGGTCTCTGGCGTGGTGTCCCTCCGTTCTGAGGGTCGCCACCACCTGTACTCGATCCGGGGACGTTCGCTCCGGGAGGCGTCCGACTGGCTTTCGTACTACGAACGCTTCTGGCGGGAGGGCTTGGACCGGATGGACGAGGTTCTCCAGCGTGGGCCCCGGCCCAGGACCCGTCGTAAGCCATGAGCGGCCCCGCCGAGCCCGAGGTCGCCATTCGAATCGAGAAGATTCTGCATGCCTCCCCCGACCGGGTCTTTCGCGCGTTTCTCGAGCCCGACCTGATGCGCCAGTGGGTGACCCCGGACGATCTGGACCTTGACCGGATCACCGTGGATGCTCGAGTCGATGGACGCATCGAGGTGTGGCATTCGCGCGACGGAGTGAGCACGGGAAAGTTCGAGGGACGCTACGTCAAGATCGATCCACCGCGGGAGCTCGTCTACCATTGGGCGTTCGTCGGAACGGAGCCGGAGAAGGGAGAGTGCTACGACACACTGGTCACGATCCGGCTGCTTCCGTGGCGGGACGAGCAGACGCAGGTCATCGTTGTCCACAAGCGGTTAGGGGAGCTACGCAGAGGGGCCCCCCACATCCTACCGAGGCTCGTGCCAGGTTGGGAGAATTGCCTTGAAAAGCTCGAACGTGCCGTCCGAGAAACTCCTAGGGGATCAGCACTGAATCTCTGAAGACCGGCACGGGCGGAGTCGTGGAGTCCGACAGGGGCGCGAAGCGGGTCGGAAAAAGGAGCCGGGACACGGCCCTGTCGGGAGGGACTCGAGCCAGGCCCGCCACGATAACGGATCCGAGGTCGTGGCTCAGCACGTCTTATGCTAGATGCCGGCGAAGGATTGGGCCCGAGCCGTCGGTGGCGTTTCTCGGGCGATACGGGCCAGTCGGGACTCGAAGGACCAGTTGATCGAGTCCGCCGGAGACCCCCCGTCGCGTTCGAGGCTCAGACCCCGGAGTCGAGCATCGGAATCAACTCGTCCAGCGTATGGATGACGGGGCATCCCGGAGAGCGGTCGATTCTCCGGCGATTGATCCAGATGGGCGCGATCCCACTGCGGCGCGCTCCTTCCACGTCGGCCTCGATGGAGTCGCCAATGTGGACCGCCTCGTAGGGCTTGCAGCCGGCTCGCCGAAGTGCGAGCGCGAACACGTCCGGGTTGGGCTTCTCCGCCCCCGCCTCTTGGGAATACGTAATCGTGTTGAGCCAGGGTTCGAGCTGGTAGTGCTTCAGAATCCGGAGCAGCCCGTCGTGATGGTTGGAGATCAGTCCCGTCCGGTACCCACGGTCTCGGAGGGACGCCAGGACCGTTGGAGTCTCAGGGTACAAACGAACACTGGACGGGTCCTCGAACACGGACCGGATCGATTCTTCGAGCCTCTCCCGGAGCGACCGAATTCCGAGAGCGTCCATGACCCGTTCGTCGTACATTTTCCAAAACTCCGAGGACCTTCCTAGGTACGAGTAGATCTGGCGACCGACCTCGTTATCGGTGGCTTCGATCGCCGACTGGACGCGCTCGTCGGAATACGTTTGTCCCTGGCTTTCCAGGACTCGGACCCAAATCTTCCAAGGCTGAGCGAACTCAGTGGGAACCTGTGCCAAGGTCCCGCCCCAATCGAGAAAGATCGTGATACGGGTCATCGTCGACGCCGCAAACGCTCAAGTGACCCCTATCGACTGTTAACCTTTGGGAGCGGGCCCGCCGGGATTCGAACCCGGGTTCGAGGCTCCGGAGGCCTCTGTGATGTCCAAGCTATACTACGGGCCCGGTCCGAGAGCCGAACACGCGGTCAGCTAAACGTTGCCGCCGCACAACCGTGGGTCCGGCGGAAGTCCCGGAAGCATCGGTACAGCCACCGAAGGCCCCGGTCCGCGGCGGGGATCCGCTCGACCAGTTCGATGGTCCAATCCCCCAGCGCCAGGCCGAGAAGGGGGCCCACGATGTCCGGCCCGTTCCGCCACGAGGTGTCGGTGACGAGGTGCGCCGACCCGAACCGCACCTCGTCCGGCAGGTCCGCGAGGTCGCGCTCGGCAGCGGGAGCATCCAGCGGGATCGCCTCCAGGTGTCGGTGGCTCGTCCCCACCGCGGCCCGGGCGAGCAGGGTGCACGATCCGCAGGCTCGGTCGTAGTAGAGCCGGGCGACGCGATCCTCGGTGTACGGCATCGCCGGAGGGAGCCGACGCGGGCGAAAAACGGCTGCGGATCTAGGCCGACTTAGCGCCCTTCCCCTTCGCGGCGGGGGGCGTCGTCGATTCGGAGTAGCCGCACCGGCCGCACGAGCGGCGGCCCTCGTGCTCGGCGAGGAACGTCCCCGGGCCGCACTTCGGGCACGACTTGTGCGTTCGAACGAGGGCGTCCCCCTTGGTCTCGTAGAGACCGACCCGCGCCTTGGCCAACCGGTCTCACTCCTTCTGGGCCGGAGCGGCTTCGGGCTTGCCGGCCTCCGCCTTCGGCGCCTCGGCGGGCGCCTCGGTGGCCGGGGCGGCCGGACCCTTCGCCGCCTTTTCCTTGAGGCCGTTGCGGACGAGGATGTGCTCCCGAGTGATCTTCTTCGCGGAATCGGTGGAGTCGTAGACGTTCGCGTCCCCGCGCGTGATCGCGGTTCCGAACCGGGCGTTCATCCGTTCGATGATGACGCGGTCCTTCGGTGACTTCACGAGCTTCGCGAACTCGGTGCGGACCTCGTCGCGCCGCGGCGTGGCCGCCGTGGCGTGGGCGATCTCAAACCGGAACTCGTGCCGCTTCATCAGCGGGTTCGCGCGCTCCTCGAGGATCTTAATCTCCAAGGTCGAGCCTCCTCAGTTCCATCAGGGCTACGAGATGCCGCACGTTTTCCTTCGCGATCGCGTCGACGCGGACGAAGGAGACCCCCTCACCCGGGATGCCGTATATAACCGTGGCCCCGGCGGGAAGCGATTCCACGAGAGCGAGCGAACCGAGGTCCTCCTCGCCGTCGACCTCGATCAGGCCACCACCCCCTTCGACCAGCTGCCGGACCGCTTTGCGCAACCGTTCGGTCAGGACGCCCGCCGGGTTCTTCACCCGGATCGTGCGCCGAGCGGCCAGGGCCCGGTACCGGTCGGGGGGAACCGGTTCGCTACGGCGGGTCTTGTAATCGACGATCCCTACCAGCGGCAGGTGCCCGAGATCGATCGCGCGCCCCACGACCTGGTCGCCGCACGCACCGAATTTCCCGAGCGCACGGATCCGGCGGTCGGCTTCCTCGCCGGAAAAGACGGGGCCGTATTTCTCGGCCAGCACGGGGCGGAGCGACTCGGGGACGACCCAAGCGCGCTCGTCACTTGACGCGGAGCGCGTACCGGCCCGGGTCATGAATGCCCATCTTGCGAGCGATCTCCGACTTCTCGGGGTCGATCACCACAAGGTACCCCTGCCATTCGCGGGAGACCTCACCGCCGCACTTCGGGCACTTCGGCTGGTCGGTGATCGTCCGGCAGTTCTTGCACGCCTTGAGATTGATCATGTCGGTTTCGCCGCGGCCTTGGGAGCGGTCTTCGCAGCGGGCGCCTCGGCGGGAGCCTTCTCCTTCTTACCGCTGCCGGTGGCGGGTTTCTTGCCGCTGCGCTCCTCGGACTTGCGGTGCGCCTCCTGAATCCACTCGAACCGGCCGAGCGCGGGCTGGCGCATCGTGAGGCCGATCCGGCTGTCGCGCGGCGAAATCTCGGACAGGGAGAGCGAAACGACGCGAGCCCGGACCTTGTATCCGACCTTCAGGTCGCGCTTCGACTCGACGCCCACGAGTCGCTGGTTGTGCTCGTCGATGTTCACGCGGTCGTCCATGATCTGCGAGACGTGCAGCAGCCCGTCGAGGGGGCCGAACCGAACGAACGCACCGAATTTGCGGATCTCGACCACGGAACCCTCGACGACCTCCTGGATTTCGGGGCGGAAGAGGAGCGCCTCGTACTCGACCTGCTGATAGACCCCGCCGTCGCCGTGGATGATGTGGCCCTCGCCGATCGGCTTCACGTCCCGAATGGTGACGGCGAGGCTCTGGCCGTCGACGAGCTTCCCTTCGAACTGTTGCTGGGCGAGCTCGGAGATGACCCCCGCCAGCTCGGGCCCCAAGCGGGCCGGAGGGATACGAACCACGTCGCGACGGTGGTCAAGATAGTACATGCGCCGCGCGCGAGAAAGGCGCATTATAAGATGATTGGGGTCGGCGACTGTCGGCCGAGCGTCTCCGGCCCTCGGTCGGAACGGTGCGGGGGCCGCGAGGCACGGAAAGGAAGGACGGCCGCTCGTCACGCCCGGGCGAGGGCCGTCGGCCGGGGCGGTTACTGCTTGGGCGCTTGGTAGAGCCCGATCACGTTGCCTTCGGTGTCCTTGAAGTAGCCCATGTGGCCCATGCTGCCGTCCCCGATCGGCTGCTTCTTGAGGACGACCTTGCCGCCGTGCTTTTCGATCTGCTTCTCGGCTTCCGTGATCTCGGGTACCATCACGACCACCACCGGGTGCTGGAGAGGACCTTCTCGCTTCCCCATGCCCCCGTTGATCGCACCGGGCTTGAGGACCATGCCATCCTTGTCGGTGGGCGTGGTCGAGACCATCGTGTAGTTCATCTCGGGCATCGGCTGCATCTTCCAGCCTAGCGCGAGCTCGTAGAACTTGCGTGCGCGTTCGGCGTTGTCCATCGGGATCTCAAAGTGCACTACTTCGCCGGGCATGGGTTACCTCAAGCGGACGCACCGGCCGTCGGAGACTAAAACCTGTGCCTCGGGTCGTGAAACGCTCGAGCGTCGGGGGGTGCACACTCCGGTTCCCGGAGTGGACGTTCCACAATCGGTGTCAGTTCTTCGACCGGAGGCCCAGCGCGGAGTCCGTCATGGCGATCGAGCTTGGGCCGTCGCGGGCGAGGTCGAGCATCGCCCGGATCGCGTCGATGTTCTCCGGCACGACGATCGACTCCTGATGGATCGCCTGGAAGAATCGGAGGTCCTTCCCCTCGAGCTGAACCCCTTCCTCCCAGATCACGTTCTCCATCATGTCGTTGAAACCGATCCCCCGGTCGCGCGCGTACTCCATCGCCTGGGGGGTACCGTCGACGTGCTCCCACGGGGCGAACAGGCGGAACCGGGGGGTTCCGCGGAAGGCCCGGAGGACCTCGGCGGCGTCCTGGGGGGCCTTCCGAAGACGCACGTGGTTCACGTGCACGTGCATCAGGGTCGTCGGGACGACGAGGGCGGTGGTCGCGATCGGCAGGTCGGGGTAGATGGTGCGAACGTCCGGGCCGTGATGCGACGGCAGGTGCAGGGTCGGCATGATGCCGTTCACCGGCCCGCGCTTCGATTCGGCCGGGTCGGCCGCCCTTCGGACGAGCGTGACCTCCCAGTCGTCCACCCCCCAGCGGGGCTCGAGGACGGAGACGGCCCGGGCGATGCCCGTGGTGTTGCAGGAGACGACGCGGAGGCTTTTCTTGCCGCGGCACGCGTCGTAGTTCCCGAGGGCGCTGAACGACGCCTCGGCGACGCCGGCCGCCTCGCCGCCCTGGAAGATCGCGGGCAGACCTTGCGACGCGTACAGGCCCCGGTTCTCGCTCCCGACCTTGTCGGGGGCGGCGTCCACCACGATGTCAGCGTTCGCGAGCATCTCCCTCACGGTGCCCGCCACCGCGAGCCCGACCGCTTCAAACTCGGCGGCCCTGCCCGCGCCCGCTACGAACAGCGGGTACCCCTTGTCGGCCGCGCGGCGGGCCTCGAAGCTTGGTCGGGTCTTCGAAATGCCGGTGAGCACCATGTCCGGCTGCTTGGCGACGGCGTCCGCGACCCTCTTCCCGATCGTGCCGAAGCCGTTGACGGCGACTCGGACCTTGCCCGCCCGGCTCACGGACCGTGGGAGCGGGCTCGGGAATAAAGGGGTTCCTTGGCGCCGGCGGGCGGGCAGGGCTAAATCTCCGGGCCGCCGTCCTGCGGGCCGACCGATGGAGTTCGAGCTCAGCGACGAGGAGCGGGCGTTTCAGGAAGCGGCGCGCCGGTTCGGCGACCGCGTCCTCCGGACCCACGAGCGCACGATCGACTCCGAGGGACGGATCCCCCCCGAGGTGCTGTCGTCGATGGCCGAGCTCGGCCTGCTCGCGATGCCCGTCCCCGAGGCGTACGGCGGGATGGGTGCGACCGCGGTCCTCACGGAAATCGCGGCGGAAGAGATCGGCCGGGGTGACCTATCGATGGCGACCGCGGTGTTCTTCCTGCTCGAGGCCGGATGGGGCTGGCTCCTCTCCCGACACGGCACGGAGGATGCGAAGCGCGAAATCCTTCCCCCGGTCTGCGCGGGGAAGGCGTTCCTCGGGATCGCCACGACCGAACCGACCGGGGGAAGCGACCTGGCGGCGATGCGAACCCGCTCGCGCCGCGACGGCGCGGAGTTCGTCCTGCACGGCGAGAAGTCGTTCGTCTCCGGCGTCGAGGAGGCGAAGCTCCTCGGCGGCGGGCACCTCACGCTCTCGAAGAGCGAGGAGAGCGGGTTCAATTTCCTCTACGTTCCGACGCGGACCCCCGGGATTTCCACCCAGCGGTTCCAGAACATGGGCCGCATGGGGATCTCCACCGGCGGTCTGACGTACGCGGACGCCCGGGTGCCGGCCCGGTACCTTCTGGGGACCGAGGGCCGGGGGTTTGAGCTCGCGCTCGAGGGATTCACGGTCGCCCGGACGTTCGTGAGCGCCGCGTGCGTCGGCGCGGCCGAGCGGGCGCTGGAGACCGGTATGGCGTACATCCGGGAGCGGACAGCGTTCGGCCAGCCGCTCGGGAAGTTCGAGGGAATCCAGTTCGAGCTCGTCGACCTGTGGACCCAGGTCGAGGCGGTCAAGTGGCAATGCCGGCGGGCCGCCTGGCTGCTCGACGCCTACACGCTGAAGGGCGACGTCTCGCATCGCTCCGAGGTGGAGCGGGCGGTCGCCTCCGTCAAACTCACCGCGCCCCCGATCGCGTTCGAGTGCATCAAGCGCGTGATGATGTGGTTCGGGGCGGCGGGGTACACGAAGGACGCCGGCCTCGAGCTCGGTCTCCGAGGCATCATGAGCTACCTGGTCGGCGCCGAGGGCGGCCTGAACATCATGCGGCTCATCCTGGGTCGCGAACTCCTCGGACGGGAGTTCCTGGCGTACAAGTGAGGCGGGCCGCCCGACGCCCGGACCCCCGGGCGATCGACGAACGGGAGTTTCACCGGTGGCTCGCCCGCCGTCTTCCCGCGGGCCGGACGGGCCCGCTCCCGCTGGGGGATGACGCCGCGGCGCTGCGTCCCCCCTCCGGAACGGTGGCCGTCATCTCCACCGACTCGCTCGTCGAGGGAACCCACTTCCTCGCCGACTCACCGCCCGGGCTTGTAGGTCGGGCGGCGACCGCCGTGAGCCTCTCGGACGTGGCCTCGAAAGGGAGTCGCCCGGTCGGGGTCTTGCTCGCGATCGTGGCCCCTCCGGGTACTCCGGAACGGTGGGCGCGGGAGGCGGTGCGAGGGGCGGAGCGGGAGGCGGCCCGGTTCGGCGCGCACGTGCTGGGGGGAGACACGAAGCCCGGCCCGACCCGCGCGATCGTCTCGACGGTTATCGGCTGGGGGTGGCCGAGGCGCCTCGCACCGCGGTCGGGCGCTCGACCGGGCGACGTGCTCCTCACCACCGGGACCGTCGGGCGGGGCGGCCTCGCATTCCACCGGCTCGGCCACGGCCCGAGGCAACGCGCTCTGGCCGAGCTGCTCCGCGTCGACCCGCGTGTTCGCGAAGGGATCGCGCTGGGCCGCTTCGCCGACGCCATGCTCGACACGTCCGATGGGCTCGCGGACGCGAGCCGCCTCCTGGCCGAGGCGAGCGGGGTTCGCGTCGTCGTGGACGAGGACCGGCTGCCCGTCGCCCCCGCCCTCCGCGCGGGGGTCGCGAGCCCGGGCGCCCGACGCCGCCTGGCTTTCTTCGGAGGGGACTACGAGCTCCTCGCGGCGGTCCCTCCGGGCTCCGTCGCCCGCGCGCTCCGGGCGGTACGCGCCGCGGGGGGTCGAGCGACCGCCGTCGGCTCGGTCGGGGCCGGCCGCGGAACGTTCCTGCGGTCGAACGGACGGGAGGTCCGGATGCCCCGGGCGGGGTGGCGTCCTTTCCGACGCTCGGCGCGTCGGTGACCTCCCGAGGGGGCGGCGCCGTGCGCCGCCGTCACAGGGAACTCGCTAGCCTCAAGTAGGGGCCTCCAAATTCCGGGGATACCGAGGTCAGTTATGCCGTCGAACGATTCTGCGATCAATCCGTTTGAGACCGCGAAGCAGCAAGTCGACATCGTCGCCGACCTGATCCATCTGGACGGGGGCCTCCGCGACGTGCTGAAGCACCCGAAGCGCGAACTGACCGTCAACTTCCCGGTTCGCCTGGACGACGGGAGCTTCCGCGTCTTCACCGGGCACCGCGTGCAGTACAACATGGCGCGCGGCCCGTGCAAGGGCGGGATTCGGTACCACCCCCAGGTGACGCTGGACGAGGTCCGCGCCCTCGCGGCCTGGATGACGTGGAAGTGCGCCGTGGTGAACATCCCGTACGGCGGCGCGAAGGGCGGGGTCATCTGCGACCCGAAGGCGATGTCGAAGGGGGAGCTCGAACGGCTCACCCGCCGGTACGCTTCGGAGATCGCCCCGATCATCGGCCCGGAGATGGATATTCCGGCGCCCGACGTCTACACGGACAGCCAGACGATGGCGTGGATCATGGACTCGTACTCGATGCAGAAGGGCTACTCCGTCCCGGGCGTGGTGACGGGAAAGCCGATCAGCCTGGGCGGCAGCGAGGGCCGGGGCGAGGCGACGGGGCGCGGATGCGCCTACGTGATTCGCGAGGCCTCGAAGGACGCGGGAGTCCGCGTGAAGGGGGGGACCGTGGCGGTCCAGGGGTTCGGCAACGCGGGCAGCGTCGCCGCCAACCTCCTCCATGACGAGCAGGGAGCGACGATCGTCGCCGTGTCGGACTCGAAGGGCGGGATCTACAAATCGGAGGGCCTGAACCCGCACGCGGTCGAGGACCACAAGCGGAAGACCGGCTCCGTCGTCGGCTTCCCGGGCACGAAGCAGGTGTCGAACGAGGAGATCCTCGAGACGAAGGTCGACGTCCTGGTCCCCGCCGCCCTCGAGAACCAGATCACGAAGAAGAACGCCGACAAGATCAACGCGAAGATCGTGGCCGAGGCCGCGAACGGCCCGACGCTCCCCGAGGCGGACACCATCCTGCACCAGAAGAAGGTCACCGTGCTCCCCGACATCCTCGCGAACGCGGGCGGCGTCACGGTCAGCTACTTCGAGTGGGCGCAGGACATCCAGGGGTTCTTCTGGCCGCTCAACGAGGTCAACGAGCGCCTCGAGCGTGTCATGGTCCGGTCGTACGCGGACGTCCACAAGGCCGCGGTCGAGCACAAGGTGCACAACCGCACGGCCGCCTACATCCTCGCGATCCAACGGGTCGCGGACGCGATCAAGATCCGCGGGTTCTACCCGTAGGCGGGCGGGCCCCCGGCACCCGGCGATGGCCGACCTGCCCCGGTGCCGGCGCCCCGGATGGGACGACATCGACCGCTGGGCGTCGATTGTCGCCCGGAAGGTCCTCGCCGCGGAGGCGGTGCCCGAGACGATCGTCGGCCTGACCCGCGGCGGTTGGGTGCCATCGCGCATCCTGGCCGACCGGCTCGGAGTGCGGCGGCTGGTCTCGCTCCGCGCACAGCACTGGGGGGTGACGGCGACGCCCGACGGCGTGGCCTCGCTGACCGAGGGGCTCTCAGGCCCCGTGGACGGGCACACGGTCCTGATCGTCGACGACATCACGGACACCGGCGAGAGCCTCGCGCTGGCCGCGAAGCACGTCCTCGCCGCGGGGCCGGCGCGGGTGGAGACCGCGACCCTCCTGCACATCGGCCGGTCGAGCTTCGTGCCGACGTACTTCGCCGAGGAGATCCCGCGGGACGCATGGGCGTGGATCGTCTTCCCGTGGAACTACTGGGAGGACCTGCGGTCGCTGGCCGCCCGCGCGGCGGCCGAGACGCCCGGGATCGACGCGGTGCGGCGAACGCTGCTCGAACGGTGCGGACTCGACGTACCGCGCGAGGACCTCGCCTGGATCGGCCGGACGGTCGCGCTCGGTCGAGACCCGAGCTAGCCCGACGACATCGGCGGCGACGGCGTCGCGGCGCGGGCCGCGGCGCGGAAATGCTGCTGGATCACGCCCGCGCCGATCACGAGGCCGAGCCCGACGACGATCAGCCCGGCGAGGAACGGGACGTCGGAGGAGTTCGTGATCCCCTCCAGGAAGCGGACCAGGAAAACGATCCCGTAGCTCACGAGGCCGATGCCGAGGACCGAGGTCGTCGCGACCACGAACGAGCGGGGGAACCTACCGTGGGCGATCAGTCGCCGGACGGCCCGGCCCGTTTCCGCGACCAGCGCCGCCGCGACCCACCAGATGAGGGCCGCCTGGAGGAAGAGCAGCAACCGCTCCAGGGGCGAGACGCCGGCCCCGCCCGTGTACAGGTTGTACCCCTCCAGGAACCCGACCCCGACGAGCGCGATCGTGAACAACCCGAACCCGAACGCCACCGAACCCTGGCGGATGTCCGTGGACGCGCTGCGGACGGCTTCGATGATCGTCTCGTCGATGTCGAACGTCCAGAAGATGAGATAGACCCCGAGCAGGATCGCGAGCCCGATCACGCCCCAGAGGAGGACCCCCCCCGCGGCAGCGAACCCGAGGATGAGCAGGACGAACGCGAACGGGAGGATCGTCTTCGCCCGCAGCTTCGGGTCCTTGAGCGCCCGGACGAGGGTGTAGTACGTCGACTCGAGGCTCTGGCTCTGCCGGACGAGGACGCGACGGACCCCGTCGATCCGGACGCGTGAGGCGATGATCGGGTAGAGGTACTCGTCCTCCGCGCCGTCGCTGACGAGATAGACGGAGGAGGCGTGGACCTCGTTCAGCACCCGGTCGAACTGCTCCGCGACCCGGCGGTCGGAGACGATCCCCACCTTCGCGGCACCGGTCAGGACGCAGACCTCGCACTCCTCGCCCGCGTCGTGGAGCTCGTCGTACAAGCTGACGGCGGCGAACACCGCGTTCGTGTCGGTGTCCTCGGGGTCGACCGTGCCGAGCCGCACGGCGGCGTCGAGCACCGCGGCGCGACCGACGACCGGACCGTCGATCTTCGTCTTCCGACCGATGTCGTCGTCCCGGTCGATGCAGACGACTAGGCGCATGGCCCGTTGTCTAGGACGTCTCCTCCGCTTAACACCCGTGGTGGACCGGTGGACCCCGCCCCGCCGAGGCGGGCGAGCCCCGTACTATACATTTATACTGCTCGGCCGCCCCTCGCTCGCGCCGATGGCCGACCTCCCGGACAAGAGGACCGCGCCGATCGACTGGTACCTCGCGGTCGTGGAGGCCGCCGACCTTTCCGACAAGCGCTACGGGATCAAGGGCATGAACGTCTGGCCCCGGTATGGCTTCCGGGCCCGGCGGAACCTCGACCGGATCCTCGTCCGGGAGATCGAGGCGACCGGGTCGGAGGCGGTCGAGTTCCCCGCGCTCATCCCCGCGAACGAGTTCGCGAAGGAGAAGGAGCACATCAAGGGGTTCGACGCCCAAGTCTACTGGGTGACGCGGGGCGGGCTCTCCGAGCTGGACGTCCCCCTCGTGCTGCGGCCGACCAGCGAGACCGCGATGTACCCGATCTTCGCGCTCTGGGTGCGGTCCCATCAGGACCTTCCGCTCAACGTCTACCAGATCGTCAACACGTTCCGGTACGAGACGAAGACGACCCGACCGTTCCTCCGGGTCCGGGAGATCCATTTCTTCGAGGAACACACCTGCCAGCTCGACGAGGACCGCGCGACCGACCGGGTCCGGTCGAACCTGGACGCGTTCGCGCGGATGGCAGGGGCGTTCTGCCTGCCGTACCTCGCCGTGCGGCGCCCCGACTGGGACAAGTTCGCGGGCGCGCACTACACGATCGCGCTCGACATCCCGATCGGGGGCGCCCGGACGCTCCAGATCGGGAGCGTCCACCACTACCGGGAGAACTTCTCGGTCCCGTACCGGATCTCGTACGAGACCGCGACCGGCGGGCGGGCGAACGTGCACCAGACCACGTTCGGCCTCTCGGAGCGGTTGCTCGGGGCGATCGTCGCCGTACACGGCGACGAGCGGGGGGCGGTGTTCCCCTCCGAGATCGCGCCGTACGAGGTCGTCATCGTTCCGATCCCGACGGCGACGGCGCGGGCGGCCATCGAGGCGGCGACCCGGGAGCTCGCCGATCGACTCGCGCGGGCCGGCCTGCGGGTCTTCCTGGACCGGGGCGAGGAACGGCCCGGGGCCAAGTACTTCCGATGGGAGCTGCGCGGCGTCCCGCTCCGCCTGGAAGTAGGAGGGCGGGAGCTCGAGGGCCGCCGAGCCAGCGCCGTCGACCGCCTCGGCACGAGGAGCACGGTCGCTCTCGAAAACCTTGAAACGGAGGTCGCCGAACGGCTCCGCGCGTTCGACCGGGAACTGATGCGGCGCGCCCAGGTCGCGTTCCGGGAGTCGTTCTCCGTGGCGACGGACCTCAGCCAGCTGAACGGCTCGACCCGGGTCCGGGTCGTCGGGTGGTGCGGGTCGGAGGCGTGCGGTCACGAGATCGAGAAGGCGATCGACGGGGCGCTCCTGGGGGTCCCGGAAGGAACGCCGCCCGCGGTCGAGGGGCCGCCGGGGCCGTGCATCGCCTGCCGACGATCGGACGGTGTCCGGTGGGCCTTCGCGGCCCAGCCGATCTGACCGCGGCCGGTTGCGTCCTCTCAGCGCGTTGGCGGGGCGGGAGCGGGAGGGTTCGGCATGACCAACCACATCCCTGCGAGGCCGAACAGGAGCAGCGTGATGACGACCGCGTAGACCCCGTTGTCGATCCACACGCCGAACGCGAGCCCCCACCACGCGTAGAAGAGGACCGCCAGCACGACGAGCGACGCGAACGCCCAGAACGTGACGCGACGCGGCAGGGACATGTCGCGCATCCGCACGGGCTCCGGCTCGTCCGCGGGCCCCCCGGCGGGCTGCATCCGCCGCCGAGCCGGGGGCCCCGAGATAAGCATTTCGGCGGCGCCCGGACCTGCCCGAGGGACTCGCCGCGCTCCGCCACATCAATTTAACCCCCACGCGGCGATTGTAAGGGCGCGATGCCCCGTCTCGAGAGCGCCGGAGCGCCCTCCGGTCCCTCGGCCCTGCCGTCGCTGGATTCGTTTACGGCGGACCAGCACCGTATCCTGGCCTACGCGAGCGCGATCGGCCCGGAGTTCGATTTCGACATGCTGGTGGCCGCGATGCGGGTCGACGAGGAAACCCTCGCGGAGCAGCTCGAGCGGCTGGTCGCGGCCAAGGTCCTCTGGGAACGGGCTGGCGGCGGGCGGTTCGGGTTCTCGGAGGAAGAGTTCCGGGCCAGCGTCTACCGGTCGCTCACCGAGAGCCGGCTTCGCGTGCTCCATCGACGCCTCGCGGAAGTGATGGAGAAGATGCACCCCGACCCCACACCGGAGATCGTCGCCGAGCTCGGCCGCCACTACTTCCTCGGCAAAGTGCCCACGAAATCGTATGACTACAACCGCCGCGCGGCGGCCCACGCCCGCGCCGCGGACGATACGGCCGGCGCCGTCCACCATCTCGAGCGGGCGCAGGTCGACGCGGCGACGTTCGGGGAGGCCCGGGCGCCGGAACGGGCCGAGCTCATGGAGGAGCTCGGCGACCTCTACTACGCGACCTCCAACTACGCGGCGGCGGACCGGCAGTACGAGGAGGCGCTGCGACACGTCGAGCACGACCAGCCCCGGATCCGGGCGCGGCTCCTCCTCGCCCGGGCCGAGGTCGCCCGCGAGAACCTCGATCGCGACGCGGCGCGTGAAGGGGCCACGCAGTCGATCCGCCTCTTCGAGATGACCGACGACGCGCTCGGGGTCGCCCAAGCCCACCGCCTTCTCGGCCGCCTCGCCTTCCTCGAAGGGGCCTTCCGAGACGCGCTGGACGAGAGCATGGTCGCGCTCGAGATCCTCCCGGCGGGCACCGACTCGCGGTTCCTCGGCCGGCTCTCCATCGACATCGGGAACGCTTTCGCCCTCCTCGGCGAGGACGTTCGGTCCGTCGCCGTCGAGTGGTACGAGCGGGCCGTGGATCGCCTCAAGGCGGCCCGTGACTGGGCGGAGCTGGCCCGGGCCCTCCACAACCTGGGCGTCGCCGTCGGGGAGCTTAGACCGGGGGACGGTCTCGAGTACCTCGCGCAGGCCCGGGAGGCGGCGGAGCGGGCCCACGATGCGCGGTACGCCGCCCGGACCCTCCTTTCGGGGGTGGAGATGCGGATCCAGCTCGGACAGCTCGACGACGCCGATCGCGACAACGAGCAGGCGGGGCGCCTCCTCGAACGGCTGGACGACGCCCTCGGCTCGGGCCAGGTCGCCCTCAACCGCGGCCTGATCGCGGAGCGGCGGGGCCAGTGGGACGATGCGGAGCGAGCGTACTCGACCGCCGTGGACATGGCCCGACGCAACCGGTTGGTGCTGGACGAAGCAGAGGCCGAGTTCGACCGGGCCCGGCTCCGGTACAAGACACGGAACTTCGAAGGCGCCCGCGAGGCATTGCACGCCGCCACCCGGCTGAACGTGAGCGAGCTCGTCCCCCGGCTCGCAAACGCCTACGCGGAACTTCGTCGCCAGCTCGAGGGACCGGTCGAGGCCGGCCGGCCCGGCGAGAGGGAGCGCGCCGTCCTCCCCCCGGACGACCCCGCGGCCGGACACTCGACCTGAGCGTTCGGGAGGACGGAGGACCAAGTGTCGGCCGCGCGGGCCGTGGGAGAGGATCCCGAACCGCTGTTCGGCCGGTCCGACATTGTGGCGGAGGTCGACCGGTTCCTGGACGCGGCCCGCACGGGAACCGGCGGCGGCCTGCTTCTGGTCGGGACCGGAGGCATCGGCAAGACCCCGCTCGTGAATCTCGCCGTCCGCCACGCGCGGGAACGAGGGTTCCGGGTGCTCCGGGGCCGCGCCCTCAACGCGGAACTGCCCGCTCCGTTCTCCCTCCTCCGACAGCTCGCCGGCTCGTTCGGATCCGAACTCCCGGTCGACGCGGGGACGCCCCCGTCGGTACCCGACCGGTTTCCTCTTCCGGCCGCGTCCCCGGGGCGGGTTGACCGGCGGTCCGGGGGCGATTCCACGACGCCGGCCGAACCGGCCCGGGCACTCGACGAGCTCGAGCAGCTGCTAATCCCGCTGGGACGGTCGCACGTAGAGGGTCTGGGGGCCGTTCGAGCGCAACTCTACGGCCGCCTCGCAGACTACTTCCTCGGCCTCGCGCGGGAACGACCTCTCCTGATCGCGGTCGACGACCTGCACTTTGCCGACAGCTCGTCGCTCGAGCTCCTCGCGAGCCTCGCCGAAGCGAGCGCGCGGACCTCGGTCGCGATCCTCGGGAGCATCGCCCCGCCGCCCGAGGTGCCCGGGCGCGCCCGCGAGTTCCTCCTGTCCCCGACCTCGACCGCGCACTTCCGGACGGTGGAGATCCGTCCGCTCCTCGTCTCGGAGCTCGCGGAATTCGCCGCCTGGATCCTGGGCGCCCCACCCTCGAACGAGGACGTTCTCCGCTGGCACGCCGAGACCAACGGGAACCCCCTCTTCGCCGAGCTTCTCGTCCGGGCGGAGACCGGGTCGGCTCGGGGTCTGCGCCAGACCCCCTCGGAGTCGGGGGGCCTCTTGGCCACGTTGCTCGCGCGGGCTCGATCGCTGGACGAGCCGACGCGACGCGTCCTCACCTACGCGGCCGTGCTCGGTCGGGAGTTCGGGTTCTCCACACTCGTCGCCGTGACCGGGGTGGACGAGGAGCGGGTCACGGAGGCCGTCGACCGGCTGGTTCGCGCCGGCGTGGTCCGCGAGCGCGGCGGGGAAGTGTATGAGTTCGTGTCGGAGGGCGTCCGCGCGCGCTTGGACGCCGAACTGACCGAGACGCGGCGGCGGATACTGCACCGGAGAATCGGCACCGCGCTCGAGGCGCAGGGGATCGCGAACGAGTTCGAGCTGGCTCGCCACTTCTACCTCGGCCGCGACGATCCGAAGAGCGTGGAGTACAACCTGAAGGCGGCCGAGAGCGCCGGTCGTTCGTTCGCGTTCGAGGTAGCCCTGGAACACGTGGAGCGCGCCTTGGCCGCCGAACGGCGCCGGCCGGATCGCGGCCGCCGCCGCGAGCTGCGGCTTCAGACCCAGATGGGAGGGCTGCTCAACGAGCTCGGCAACCTGCCGCGCGCGAGCGAGGTCCTGGAAGCGACGGTCCGTCTCGCCCGTCAGGAACCCCGCTCGGAGCTCGAGCTCGGTCGGGCATTGCTCGCCCTCGCGGTGAACCGCCTCGAGCGGAGCGACTACGCGGTCGCGCGGCCGCTCGCGATCGAGGCCGCGGAGCTCCTCCTGAGGGTCGGGAACTCGCGGGACGCTCTCTCGGTCCACCGGACGCTCGGCACGATCTACTGGCGCCTCGCCGACTTCGCCGGCGCGGAGGTGGAACAGCGCGCCGCGCTCGAGCTCGCGGAGAGGGAACGGGATCCGCTCGAGCTGGGCCACGCCCTGGTCGACGTCGCGAACACCCTCGGCCCGCGGGGGCCGGAGGGGTTCGAGCAGGCGCGCCCGCTCTACGAGAGGGCCTCGGCCCTGTTCGACTCGGTCGAGAACCACTCGGCGCGCGCCCGGGTCCTGATGAACCTCGCCGTGATGGAGCGACTGGCCGGCCGGTCCGACGACGCGCTGCGGACGGTCGAGCGGGCCCTGGCGGCGGCCGAGCGGGGCCGGACCCCGATCTGGATCGTCTACTGCCTGCTCAACCTGGGGCAGTGGCGGGCGGAGACCGGCCAGGTCGAGGCGGCACGCGCGGCGATCGACCGGGCGGAGCGGCTCGCCCGGGGCGTGGGCGAAGCCCTCGCGGAGCAGCAGATCGCGATGGGTCGCGGACTGATCGCCGAGGCCGAGGGAGACTGGGCGGGCGCGGAGGCACACTACCGGGACGCGCTCGCGCGAGCCCGTGCGATGCAACTCCCTTCCGAGACCGCGGAGATGCTGTTCTGCCTGGCCCGGGTCTTCCATCGACTCGGGCGGGACGACCTGGCACGATCACGGCTGGCGGAAGCACGTGCCGGCGGTCTGGAACGGTTCCGCCCGGACCTCCTCGGCCCGCTCCGAGCGCTCGAGTCCTCGTTGGGCCGCGCCGCATGACCTCCACCGTTAAGCCCGCGGGCGCGGTCGTGGACCGTGGCGGTTCCGTCCCCCCCCGCGCGACGGGCCTCCGACGGTTCCCCCTACCCCGAGCGAGGAGTCCCGACGTTCGAGCGCGACGTGCGACGGATGTTCGCGCACCTCGCGGCGCGCTACGAGCGGTTCAACCACGTCGCGTCCGTCGGGAACGACCTGGTCTGGCGCCCGTGCGCGCTCTGGGAACTCGACCGGTTCCGGCGGTCGCCGGTGACGCGGGCGCTGGACATCGGTTGCGGCACCGGCGAGTTCGCGCGCGCAATCGCCTCGCACTACGGATCGGTGGACGTGGTCGCGATGGATTTCACCCGGGCGATGGTCGTGCAGGCGCGGGACCGGGCCCGTCACCGCGCCCGGTACGCCCGCGTGGATTTCGGGACCGGCAACGCGCTCCGCCTCCCGGTCCGTGACGAGGCGTTCGACCTGGTGACGAACGCGTTCGTGGCACGGAACCTGCGGGACTTGCCGGCCGCGTTCCGGGAGCTGCGTCGGGTACTCCGGCCCGGCGGAGTGCTCGTGACCCTCGAAATCTCCGAGCCGGTCTCCCCGACGTTCGGGCGGATTTTCCATGCCTACTTCGACCGGGTGGTCCCCCTCTTCGGTCGGGCGATCGCCAACGAGGGACCGTCCCGTTACCTGCCCGAGTCTCTGCGCGGGTTCCCCGCGCGGTCCGAGGTCCTGCGGTTGCTGCGGGAGAACGGCTTCCCGCGTTCGATGGCCCGGACGTACTCGCTCGGGATCGTCACCGCGTTCCTCGGGGAGGCGGGACCCCTCCCCCCCCAAAGCCGTTAAGCGAATCCGGCCCCGTTGCCCCGCGTGTCCTTCGAACCGTTCAACGCGTTCCGGTACGCGCACACGCACCGGAACGAGGTCGCGTGGCTGTCGCAGAACACCAACCACCTCGTGCCGCCCGAGGTGGTACGGGGCGCGCTCGAGGAGGCGATCCGGGAGCGGGTCTACGAGGGGTACCCTCTCGCTTCGGGGGATCCGGAGCTTCTCGAGCTAGCGCGCACGGACCTCGGCCTCGACGGCATGACCCCGTTCCTCACGGGCGGTGGCACCGAATCGCTCTACATGCTCGCTCGTGCGCTCCTCGCGCCGGGCGACGAGGTGATCGCCACCGACCCGAGCTACCTCATCATCCACCGCTTCGTCGAGCTCTCCGGGGCTCGGACCGTCAACCTGGACATCTACGCCCCGCCGTACCGACTCACCGCCGACCGGGTGCGCGACGCCATCACGCCCAAGACGCGGATGATCCTCCTAATCGATCCCCTGAACCCCCTCGGCTCGGGGTACCCCCGCGAGGAGGTCCGGGCGATCGCGGAGATCGCCCACGACCATCGGCTCCTCCTGCTCAACGACGTAACCTACCGCGACTTCTCCGAGGGGCACGCGCTGGCGGGTGAGTTCGCTCCCGAGGAGACGGTGACCGTCTGGTCGGTCTCCAAGAACTGCGGGCTGGCCGGTCTCCGTCTCGGGGGCCTGCTCGCCCGGCCGAAGCTGCTCGCCGAGATCACCCGGTACAACACCAACGACCTCGGGGTCAACGTTCTCGCCCAGGTGGCGGCCCGCGCCGCCCTGCGGACGAAAGCGAAGTGGATTGGGGAGGTCGTGCGCCAGACGCGCGAGAACGACCGACGGGTCCGCGCGATCGCGGCCGCCGTCCCGGGCGCCACGGTCCCCGTTCCCCCGTCGCGCGCGAACATGACCGTGATCGACATCGCGGGCACCGGGGTCCCACCCGAGCCGTTGCAAGAGGAGCTCCTCCGCCGCCACGGAGTGTTCGTCCGCGCGGGCAACTACCTGTCCCCCAAGCACGGCGTGAGGTTCGTGCGGGTCTCTTTCTCCAACCCGCCCGGTGACATCGATCGGTTCGCGCGGGCGTTCCCCGAGTCCGTGCGCGCGCTCGCGGTCCGGACCCCGGCCGCGCGCTAACGCTCGGGGGGCGGCGCGACCCGGGCGTCAACGACGACATGCGTGCGCCCGGGGCCGTACGGCTTGACCGCGCGAGCGCGTGCCGGCTCGAGCGGGCGTCCGGCGGCGGCCCAAACGGCGGCGTCGACCGCGTCGATCGCCGAGCGGAGCGCGGCGCGGGAGTCCTGGACTGTGTGCACGTGGAGCCAGCCCCCGCTGGGCCGCAGGAGCCCGACGGCCCGGCCGGTCCACGGGACCGCGCTCGGTAGGTAGCCGAGGAAGACCCGGTCGAACGATCGCGGCGGGAGGAGCGCGTCGCGGTTGTCGCCCACGACCGCGCGCAGTCGCTCGGCGACGCCGTTGAGGGTCGCGTTCTCGACCAGGTAGCGGTGGGCGAGCGGGTTCTTTTCCACGGCCATGACCCGGGTCCCGGGGCCGCTGCGGGCGGCCGGGATCGCGAAGTAGCCGATGCCGGCGAACAGGTCGGCGACCGCTTCGCCCGAAGTCACGAGCGTTCCGGCGCGGACCCGTTCGGTCCGGTTCCCGGCGGCGAACATGATGCGAGCCGCGTCGAACCGCCATCGTACCCCGTGCTCGACGACCTCGGTCTCGGTATCCTCGCCCGCGATCCGCTCGCACCGGGGGCGCCGCAGCTCGCCCTCGACCGGACCGGTGCGGACCAGCACCGTCGCGACGCCCAGCTCGGATCGCCAGGCCTCCCCCAGGAGGCCGAAGTGAGGGCGCAGCGAGGGGGGCAGCCGCAGCACG
>JASHSP010000035.1 GCA_030038655.1 Thermoplasmata archaeon
TGGAACGGTTCCGCATACCGCAGCGGGTCCTCGATCATGAGGTGGATGTCGAGCGGCAACCGGGTCCGGGCCCGGACGGCCGCCACCAGCGCCGGTCCGAACGAGATGTTCGGGACGAAATGCCCGTCCATCACGTCCAGGTGGAACGCGTCGGCGCCGCCGGCCTCCGCGGCCCGGATGGCCCGGGCGAGGTCCGCGAAGTCCGCGCTGAGGAGCGACGGGGCGAGCCGCAGGGGCGGGGTCTCCGGCACCGCGGGCGTGACCCGGCGTCGGTATTTAGAAGGCCCCGCGACGGGCGCGTCGGACTACAGGAACTCGTGGGGGTTGGGGGTTCCGTCCGACGACCGCATCACCGACACGTACCCGGCGGCTTCCGGGGTCCAGCGGCCGCACGGGACCGGACGGACGAGCCGCGCACGGAGCGATCCGGGGCCGGAGCGAGGCGCGGGGCGCTCGTCGTCCCGCGGTCGGTACCATAGGAATCGGTAGAGGAGGAACTCGCCGTACAGCGCGGCGGCGAGAGAGAGCCCGAGGAGGAGAAAGTTGCCCAGCCCGTACCAGTACGCCACGATCCACGAATCGACGATGAGGTCGACGAGCCCGACCCACCACTTGGCCCCGTCGAAGAGGAACCAGTCGTGCCACGACAGCCCCGGATGCTCGAGCGCCATCCGCTTTTCCTCGAGGACCCGGTCGTACCGGGCCTGGAGCGCGGCCTCTTCCTGCGGGTCGGGTAGGTCCTTGCCGGTGTCCGGTTCGTCGGACGAGCTGACCAGCGACCGCCACACGGATCAGGCACCCGCGGAGGACGCCAGCGGGGGGGAGAGCGAGAGGGGCGGCTCGGGCCCCGGGAGCGGCACGTCGAGGGTCGCGGCCCGCGCCGCGGCCGGGCCGGTCCACTCCGCCGGATACAGGTGACAGGCGACGAAGTGGTCCGGCCGCACCTCGATCAGGGGGGGCTCGACCTTCGAGCAGACCGGCATGACGGCAGGGCACCGGGTGTGGAACCGGCACCCGGGGGGCGGGGCGGCCGGGCTCGGCACGTCGCCCTGGAGAACGATCCGCTCCCGCTTGAGGTCCGGGTCGGGGATTGGGATGGCGGACAGGAGCGCCTGGGTGTACGGGTGGAGGGGGGTCGAGAAGAGGGCGTCGGTCGGGGCCCGCTCGACGATCTTTCCCAGGTACATCACGACGACGCGCTGGCTCATCGCCCGCACGACCGAGAGGTGGTGCGAGATGAACAGGTAGGAGAGCCGCTGCTCGCTCTGAAGGTGCCGAAGGATGTTCAGGATCTGGGCCTGCACCGAGACGTCGAGCGCGCTCGTCGGCTCGTCGAGCACGATGAACTCGGGGCGCAGCGCGAGCGCCCGGGCGATCCCGATCCGCTGCCGTTGCCCCCCCGAGAACTCGTGGGGGAACCGCCACTCGTGCTCCGGATTCAAGCCGACCTGGCCGAGGAGCTCGCTTACTCGGCGCCGTCGCTCGGCCCGGCTCCCCGCGTGGTGGATCTCCAGCGGTTCGGCGATGATGTCGCGGACGAGCATGCGCGGGCTGAGCGACCCGAACGGGTCCTGGAACACGATCTGGAGCTTCCCGCGGAGGTCGCGCATCGCGCGTCCGTGCTTCCGATAGAGGGAGTACTGGTTCGCGATCTCGTCGAGTTCCCGCAGCGCCGCGACGGCGTTCGGCGGGAGGGCTCCGCCGTTGTTCTGGGGGCCCGCGTACGGACTCAGCTGGCTGTACAGCGCATCGATCCGCGTCGAGACGGCCGGCGGAGGACGGTAGAAGGTCTGACCGGACGTCGGCTCGATGAGCCGGAGGAGGAGTCGGCCGACCGTCGTCTTGCCGCACCCCGATTCGCCGACCAGGCCCACCGTCTCCCCTTCGCGTACGTCGAAACTGACGCCGTCCACGGCCCGGACGTCGCCGACGTGGGTCGAGAAGACGCCGCCGCGGATCGGGAAGTACTTCCGGACGTTCCGAGCGGAGATGACGACCGGCGACTGCGCGGCAGCCACGGTGCGCTGAGGCCCCCCCTACACCACCAGCCGAAGCTCCTTGTATAAGTAGCCGGCGTCGCGCCGAACCCCGGGCGAACGGTCGACATCGGGCCAACGCGCGGTTTTCCCGAGGCACATCCGCCCTTCCCGACCCCCTCGGCACCCCTCTGCGGTTCTAAGCTAAGGCATATACCCCCCTCGACGCATTAAATTCATCGGAAGCGCGGCCGACGCCGGCCGGGCGACCCACGCAGGGAACTCGCATGGAAGCGAAGCGGATACTGAGGTCGAGGGGATTTTGGGCGATCGTCGTAGTGGCCATCATGGGGTTCAGCGCCCTGCAGGCCAGCGTCCTTCTGACGCGATCCGACGCGGCGTCATCCTCGACGGCCGCTACGACGGGCGCGACCGCCGTGCCGTCCGCCGCATCGGTTCCCGCTCCGGCGGCCAGCAGCACCCCGACCGCGGTCGTTCCGTCGGCCGACGAGGGACCCCATGCAGGGACTATCGAGGCCTACGAACCGGTGCCGGACGGAGCGACCACGCTCGACCCGGCGACGGCATACGATACGACCAGCTACGAACCCATCCTGAACGTCTACCAGACCCTCGTCAGCTACAACGGCAGCACGACCGGGAGCTTCGTCCCGACGCTCGCCACGTGCGTCCCCGGCCAGGGGACCCAGTGCGCCACGGACTACGGCGAGGGGTTCACCGGGATCTTCAACGCGACCGGCGGCAACTTCACCGGCTCGAACGGTGAACCGGTCTACTGGACGTTCGTCATCGACCCGGCCGCTCACTTCTACGACCCGGGCACGGGCACTTCGTGGCAGGTCTACCCGTCGGACGTGATGTTCTCGATCGCGCGGACCATGGCGTTCACCGACCTGCCGTACGCGACCAAGACCGCCGGCTGGATCCTGTCCCAGGCGCTGCTCCCTCCCGGGAACGCCAAGTGGGACAATTCCGTCCACTACCCGTACAACAACACGCCCGCGAACATCTACGACTCGATGCTGGTCAACGACAGCGCCTACTGCCCCGCCAAGGCGATGAACGGCGTCCAGGGCAACGGGTGCATCACGTTCAAAGCGGACGGGAGCAACCAGGTCTGGCCCGAGTTCCTCGACTTCGTCGAGGACAACCTCGGGGGAAGCGTCGTCCCGTGCGGGTGGTTCACCGCCCAGGGGGCGAACATCACCGGCTGGGCCGGCTCCGGCGCCTCCCACGGCGACGGCCCGTGCAAGCTGCCCGACGGCGGCACCACGACCAACAACACGGCGTGGTCCACCTACGTAAGCGGCCTCAGCGGCACATACTGGGACAACCTCGAGGCGCTCGACAACAACTGGCCGGCGCCCCAGCCGGGCGTGGAGAAGAAGATGGTCGGCTCGGGCCCGTACTACGCCTCGGTCGAGTGGGAGCTTTCCTACGACCTCGCCGCGAACCCGGCCTACGAGGAGCCCTCCGGCTGCTCCGGCGCGGCGGGCCTCGCGACGTACACCGGCTACTGCGACCCTGCTCCGGGAAGCTACATCCCGAAGGTCGACGTCATCTGGGAGACCTCCAAGCAGGGCGACAGCCTCGGGTCCGACGCGATCGAGGCCGGGACGGCCGACTTCGCCGGGATCTACACGACCCAGACGACCACGCTGCTCGGTTACGTCCATTCGGGCCTGTGGCAGTACGACCTGTTCCCGACGCTGAGCACGGCGTTCACGCCGATCGCGCTGAACTTCAGCTACAGCGCGTTCAACACGACGAACTTCCCGGGCGTTGCGCCGTCGGGCGCGAACCCGATCGCCGAGAACTTCTTCACGTCGCTCGGCGCGCGAAGCTTCCTCGTGCAGGCGTATCCGTACAAGACGATCGAGGACGACATCAACACGATCGACAACATCGAGTTCGCGTTCAACGCGGGCGGACCGATCCCGTACGGGATGGGCAACTACTACCCGAACAACGTGTCGTGGCCGGCCCTGATGGGCGACCCGAGCGCGGCGAACGCGAGCCAGACGGGCAGCGCCCAGTGGTGGTGGAACCAGCTCGTGAACAACACGGGCGGCG
>JASHSP010000036.1 GCA_030038655.1 Thermoplasmata archaeon
CCAAGACGGTGGCGCTGCCCAAGGCGGTGAGAGCCATCAAGACGGCGAAAGCAACCGCGGCACCGACCGAGCGCCGGGTTCGACGCGTACGATACCGGGTCGGCGCGACGCGGGGCGGTCGGGGCCGGCCGGACCCCTGAGAAGAGCGATCGACCTCGGGGCAGACTCGGTGGGTTTCGTTCGGTTCGGTCATCGGAGCCCGGTGCGGAGAGGTCGCCCGACGCGGACCCCCGATTTAATGGTTGAGAGGATTTTCGGGCCAACGCGGTCGAATCGACGGGAACGGTCGGCGAAGCGGAGGCTCAGCACGGCGGGGGAAGCGATCGGCAGGCGCACCCGGGAGTGTTGACCGCCGCCGGTTGCGAGGCAGTCGCACGGTCGCGGTTGATTTATATCGCGGAATTCGCGTGCGGGGGTCAGCCCCTACATTCGGGTGGAGGGGCAACCGGGGGAGACGATGAAGAGGGTTAGTGCGAGCCAGCTTGCCGTTGTGGTAGCTCTCGTGGGCGTTATGGCCTTCGGGAGCATGGTCGTGGTCGTATCCGGGACGCCGACGTTGGGCGCCTCTAATGATGTGTCCGTGGCGGGCGCAGTCGCCGGCGCTCCTTCCGGGGCGTCGGGGTCGCTGGCCTCAACGTCCGCGGGAGGGGCTCAGGCAGCGCCCGAGGTCGCAGCGGTCCCATCGAGCGGCATCGCGCAGACACCGGTCCCGTTGAACGGTCCCCCGACCTGCACGATCACCGTCAGCGGGGAGAACGTTGGCGACAACGCGGTCCAAACCGCGATCAACGGAGCCGCGCCGGGCAGTACGATCTGCCTTGGCGCCGGAACCTATCCCGAGCAGCTTACCATCGCGACGCCCGGGATCACGCTCTTGGGGGCGGGGAACGGGAGCACGATCATCGAACCCAACGCTCCGCTCGCCTTCAACACCTTCGACTTCGACAGCGCTTCGACGTACGCGAAGTTGACGCCGGCCGCCACGATCGTCCTGGTGGAGAACACCTCCGACGTGACGATCGAGAACGTCCAAGTCAGCGGCCAAGGCGCCGTGAACACCTTCACGAGCTGTGCGGACGACTACTTCGGCGTGGATTTCCAGAACTCCTCCGGTGCGCTGGTCGGCTCCCTCGTCACCGACATCGAGCTTCCCACCGACCTCTTCGGCTGCCAGCCGGGTGTTGGTGTGTATGCCTACAACGGGTACTTCTTCACCGGGGTGGCCCCGTCGCCGGCGGTCGCGGTCTCGATCGCGGACTCGACCATCACCAACTACGACAAGAACGGCATCACCTGCGATGACCTCGGCGAGACCTGCTCGGTGACCTCCTCCACGGTCGCCGGTGTGGGTCCCACGCCGCTGATCGCGCAAAACGGAATCCAGGTGGCGTTCGGCGCCAGCGGCACCATCACCAACGACTCGATCAGCGGGAACCACTACGATCCCGCGTTGAATGCGAACTACTTCGGCTCGGTCGCCACCGCCACCGGGGTTCTGATCTACGACGGCGGCAACACGATCCAAGTCGCCGACAACCATCTGCACGGTAACGATCTGGGCATCGCGGTGGCCGGAACCGCCGCCGCTACCGTCTCCGACAACACGATCACCCAGGGGTACGCTTACGGGATCACCTTCGACCTGAACACGTCGATCGACTGGATGGGTTACCCCGTCTACAGCACCGACACGCCACGCGCCTCGACGGCGGACGCCAACGTGGTCGAGAACGTGAACGTCGGGATCCTCGCCTACGACGACAACGTCACGATCACCGGCGGGACGATGTCGAACGTGAACGTCTCCGTGGAGACGATGGTGGACAACGCCGCCGCCACGTACTCCGTGACCGTGGATTCGCTCACGGCGCACGCGAACGTGAGCGGGGCGCTCCTCGGGAACATCTCGAGCTTCCAGCCGACCCCCGGCTTCTACCCGAAGGGCGTCGGGACCTACGCGCTCTCCGCCGACACGTTCACCGCCAACCCGCTCGCGCCGCCCGCCGGCGTGCAGGACGGAATCCTGCTCAACGGCACCACGGCCTCCGTCGACAACTGCCACGTCACCGGGTTCGCGGTGGGCATTTTCGTGAACCCGACGGCCGAGTCGGCTACGATCGCCTTCTCGACCGTGACCTCGACGGCCGCGCTCGACGAGCCCGAGGTAGGGATCTGGGCCGGCAACCAAGTGTACTCCCCGGCGGACAGCACCGGGACGTTCACGATCCTCGACAACACCGTCACCGGACCCGGCGGTGCGACGGACTCTCCGCTGGCCGGGGGTGCGGGGATCCTCGCCGGGGGCATCGCCCTGGCCATTACCGGGAACATCGTCACCGACTATTCGGCCGTGTACGGCTCGACTCCGACGAACGTCACTGGCCCGGGCTCCGGCTACGACTGGTGGGAAGGGACCCAATCCGTCGGCATCCTCGCGGGCTGCCCGACGATCTCGACCGCCTCGGAGTGCGAGATCGAGAGCAACTCCCTCGACCACAACACCATCGGCGTGGTCGTTCTGATGACGGACGCGTCATTCTCGACCGCCTACAACACCGGCCCGGTCACGATCTCCAACAACGCGATCGACCAGAGCGGCGGCTACGGCCTGTTCACCGAGATGGACTGGGGCCTCCCCGGCACGCCCCCGACGAGCTACATCGACGATAACGTCTTCAACAACTCCCAGACCGGCGCCCCGGCGATGGTCCTCTCCGGCCAAACGTTCGAAGTCACGAACAACGTCTTCATCGGAACCTCCCCCTCCGGAGACCAGGGCCCGACCCAGGGCCAGGGTGGGGGTCCGCTGCTCTCCACCGCCTCGGTCGAGGCGACCGATTACTGGACCACGGGGATCGACACCGTCGTGCTGAACGCGAACGATTTCGTCGACACGCACGTCTACTGCAGCTCGACGTTCTTCGACGGTTCCCGCTCGACCATGTCGTGCGGCGAGCTCGCCACGTTCTCCGAGGACGGTCTTGCGTCGGGGACGACCTGGTCGGTCACCGTGGACGGAACCGCGGCCTCGGCTACCGCTCCGGGCGCGATCGTGGCGGACCTTCAGAACAGCACCCCACCGTACGCGTTCGCGGTCGCCGCGGTCCCCGGGTACACCGCCTCGCCGCCGTCGGGGACGGTCTCGGTCAGCGGCTCGCCCGTCGCCGAAACCATCGACTTTCTCGAGATCCTGCCGTCGACCTTCCTCGTAACGGTCACGGAGTCGGGGCTTCCGGCGAACACGGAGTGGTTCGTGAACATCACCGGCGGGTCGTCCTACAGCTCGACCGGCGTCTCGATCGGCTTCGTGCTCCTCAACGGGAGCTACACCTACACCGTCGGCACCGCGAACACGACGTTCAAGGCGCCGGGCGGGTCTTTCGCCGTGGCGGGGGCCCCCGTCACGAAGTCGGCGACGTTCTCCCAGATCACCTACGAAGTGGAGTTTGCGGAAACGGGGGTCCCGACCGGCCTCACGTGGTACCTCAACTTCTCGAACGGCCAGAAGTTCAGCACGACGTCCGACGCGATCACTTTCGCCGAGCCGAACGGTACCTACGCCTACACCTTCGGGGCTACGCTGCAGTTCCCGAAGTGGTACTCCGCGATGCCGGGGACCCTGATCCTTCACGGCGGTCCTCAGCTGGTCGGCGCGACGTTCGTTCAGGTGCGGGACGTGATCGTGGTGGAGAGGAATCTCCCCTCCGGAATGGAGTGGTGGGTGAACCTCACCGGCGGCCCGTCCTACCATACGACCTCGACCACGATGAACTTCTACACGCCGGCGGGGGCCTGGACCTACACCGTCGCGGCGGCGAACCACGACTACACCGCGAAGGGCCAGACGTTCATCGTCCATCAGCCTCTCCGGGAGCCGCACGTGGCCCTGACCTTCACCGCGAAGTTCCACCTCACGTCGTACGCCGTGACGGTGCGCGAGTCCGGCCTACCGTCGGGCTCGCACTGGTGCGTCGTGGTGCTCGGCGGTGGGACGTACTGCTCGTCCGGCCGGACGGTCGGATTCCGAGAGGGCAACGGCACGTACTCCTACACGCTGACGACCACGAAGGCTGGGTTCTCCGGAGCTGGCGGCATGTTCGTCGTGAGCGGCTCGGCGGCCCTGGTCGGGGTGACGTTCTCGGACCCCCCGGTCGGGGGCGTCCCCGCCGCCTGGACCCTCGCGAACGCGCTCTCGATCGCCGGGGAGAGATCTTCCGCGGGAGTCGACCTGGGCATCCTGGTCGTGGCGGCGCTGGTCTGTCTCGGGGCTACGCTGAGCGTCCGCCCCCCTATGCAGCGACGCGAGGACCGACCGTAGGGGGAGGCACGAACCGCCTCGGGGCTCCCGGGCCCCGAGGCGGGCACCCCGGGGAGTCCGCGACGGTCTCGACGCTCGGTCGACGCGGTGAGGTCCGCGTGGGCTCGCCGCGTCGAGGGGCGGCGCCGTACGGGGGACTCTTCCGTGAGGAACAGGAGTCCTCGGCGCTAGAGTTTTTGGCCGTTACGCGGGGTCAAGCGCGATTTACCGAGTCAGAACAGTTGGGCACGAAGTCCCTGCTCCAACCCACGAGGGAGCGTGACCGAAGGGGTTTCGGGACCGCGGCTCGAGGCCTTGCCCCGGTACTCAGCGACCGGGACTGGCGGTGGTCCGGACGGCGCTGTTCACGGGGGATTTTGAAGGAGGTGCGAAAGCAGGGCTCAGAAACGCGACAGACGGCGGAGCGGAGGCGGGGAGGACCGCGACCGGACAGTCCGAAGCGTGAGCCCGCGCGAGGGAACTGCGAGGAGCAGGGCCCTTAGCAGGGTGGCGCTGCTCGCGGTGATCGGCACGCTGGTGGTCGTCGCGGGGGGCTCATCCGCGATGCCCATCCCCCCCTCCGGACGGCGGCAGCTGCCCAACGCCGTACCAGATCGACCTCGCCGCCTGCGTCGCCACCAACTCCACGAATGCCAGCCTCAGCTTCTGGGCGACGGCGTTCGGAGGTCCGAACAGCGCGGCGCGGCGGCAGCCGCGAGGGAACGGGTCCGCGTTCCGCTCCGGGGGTCGAGTCGTCGCGTGGCGACCGAGAGTCGAAATCTCCATCTACTTCGGGGATATCACCCGGTTGGGCGGGTGGACCGATGGTCGCGCCGCGCTGGCGTCCGGGCGGAC
>JASHSP010000037.1 GCA_030038655.1 Thermoplasmata archaeon
TCAAGATCGACCCGTACCTCAACGTCGACGCCGGTACGATGAACCCGTACCAGCACGGTGAGGTGTTCGTCCTGGACGACGGGACCGAGGCGGACCTCGACCTCGGGAACTACGAACGGTTCCTCAACCAGAGCCTGTCGGGCATCCACAACCTGACGACGGGCAAGATCTACCGGACGGTGATCGACAAGGAACGCCGGGGCGACTACCTCGGCAACACGGTCCAGATCATTCCGCACGTCACCGGCGAGATCAAGCGGACGATCCGGGAGGTCGCCGAGACGGCGGGCGCCGAGGTGATCCTGGTGGAAGTCGGCGGGACGGTCGGGGACATCGAGTCGATGCCGTTCCTCGAGGCCCTCCGGGAGCTCTCGTACGAACTCGGCGAGGGCAACATGGCGTTCGTGCACACGACCCTCGTGCCGGTGGTCGGGCCGGTCGGGGAGGCGAAGACGAAGCCGACGCAGCACTCGGTCCGGGAGCTCCGCGCTATCGGCATCCGCCCCAACGTGATCGTCGCCCGCGGACCCGCGCCGCTGACGCCCGACATCAAGTCGAAGATCTCCCTCTTCTGCGACGTTCCGCCCGAGGCCGTGATCTCGGTCCCCGACCAGTCGCTCATCTACGAGGTCCCCCTCGTCCTCGAGGCCCAGGGCGTGGGGCCGCTCCTCACGCGGGTACTGCGCCTCCCGGACCGGCCGCCGGAGTACGCCGCCTGGAAGGAGTTCCTCGCGACGCACCGCAGCGCCCGGCGCCCGGTCGAGGTCGCGATCGTCGGCAAGTACACGGAGCTGAAGGACGCCTACCTCTCCCACTCCGAGGCGTTCCACCACGTCCAGGGGCACCTGGGCGTCGAGGTCCGCCTCCAGTGGTACGACTCCGAGGACCTCCCGAAGAACCCGGCCCTGCTCCACCGGATCTCTGCGTCGGACGCCGTCCTCGTCCCCGGGGGGTTCGGCGCGCGGGGCGTGGAAGGCAAGGTGCGGGCGATCGAGCTCGCGCGGTCCCGGAAGATCCCGTACCTCGGGGTCTGCTACGGCTTCCAGATGGCGGCCATCGAGTTCGCCCGCAACACGCTCTTCCTCGCCGCCGCGACCTCCACCGAGGTCGACCCGGCCGCGGCCGAACCGGTCGTCTGCCTCCTCGAGGACCAGAAGGTCGTCGCCGACCTAGGGGGCACGATGCGTCTGGGAGCCCAGCGGGTGGTCCTCACCAAGGGGTCGAAGATCGCCGAGATCTACGGCAAGACCGAGATCTGGGAGCGCCACCGCCACCGGTACGAGATCAACCCGAACTATGTCGAGCGGTTCCGCGCCCACGGGCTCCACGTGACCGGCACCGCCGTCGACGGGCGGGTCGAGGTCCTCGAGCTGGTCGACCATCCGTTCTTCGTCGGGGTGCAGTACCACCCCGAGTTCCTGTCCCGCCCCGAGGCGCCGCACCCCCTGTACCTCGCGCTCGTGCGGGCGGCGGTCGCCCGGAAGGAGGTCGCCAGCCCTGTCGCCACCGCGCCGGCTGTCGCGTGAACTGAACGACCTGGACGGCCAGGTCGTCCGGATCGCCGGGCACGTCGAGGAGTACCGGGCCCTCGGCGGTGTGGCGTTCGCGCTCGTGCGGGACGGCTCCGGATCCACCCAGGTCACGCTGAAGAAGGGGACCGCCGACCCGGCGCTGTTCGCCCTGTTCGCCGACCTGCCCCGCGAGTCGGTCGTCGAGGTCGAAGGGACCGTCCGACGCTCCGAGCGCGCAAATCGCGGGCTCGAGCTCACCCCGATGCGGGTCGAGGTCGTCTCCCGGGCCGAGGTGCCGCTCCCCCTCGGCGTCGTCGACAAGGTCGGCGCGGACCTGGACACGCGGCTCAACCATCGGGTACTCGACCTTCGCAAGCCCGCGGTGCGCGCCGTCTTCGAGCTGCGCGCGGCGCTGCTGACCGGTTTCCGTACCGCGTTCGTCCGTCGGGGGTTCCTCGAGATCGAGACCCCGAAGCTCCTCCGCCAGGGAGCCGAGGGGGGCGCGACCCTCTTCGGCGTCGACTACTTCGACCGTCGCGCGTTCCTCGCGCAGAGCCCGCAGCTGTACAAGCAGATGCTCATCGGCGCCGGCTTCGAGCGGGTGTTCGAGATCGCGCCGGCGTTCCGGGCCGAGCCATCGGACACGGTCCGCCACATCACGGAGTTCACGAGCCTGGACGCCGAGATCGGCTACGTGGACGGCGTCGAGGAGGTCCGGGGCCACCTCGAAGCGATCGTGGCCGAAACGATCGCCTCCGCGCGGTCCGCGCTGGCCGCCCGCGGCAACCCGCTCGCCGCGTCGCTGCCCGAGATCGCCCTGCCGCTTCCCCGGATCCCGTTCCGGACCGCCGAGGAGTGGCTGGGCCGCCCCGGCGCGGAGAGGGACCTCGGCGCGGAGGACGAGCGAGCGATCGGGGAGCGGGTGGCGAAGGAGCTGCGGACCCCGTTCTACTTCGTGGTCGACTTTCCCTCGGCGGTGAAGTCCCAGACGTTCTACGCCCGGCGCCAGGACGCCGACCCTCGGTCGACGTGGTACTTCGACCTCGACTGCCGGGGCCTCGAGATCGCGAGCGGCGGCCTGCGGGAGCACCGTCTCGACCGGCTCACGGCGAACCTCGCGAGCGCCGGGTTGGACCCCGCCAAGTTCGACGGATACCTCGAGGCGTTCCGGTTCGGGATGCCGCCCCACGGGGGCTGGGGTCTCGGCGTCGACCGGCTCGTGCAGGCGCTGGCAGGGCTCGCCAATATACGGGAGACCCGCTTGTTCCCGCGAGACCGCTACCGACTGGATCCGTGAGGGAGGTCGCGTCACATGGTCGCCGCCAAGAGGACCCTTCCCGCGCCCCCGGAGCTCCAGAGCCGGTGGGCCGCGGTACTGGAGGAGGCCGACCTTAGGCCCCGGATCCTCCAGATCTTCGATCGGTTCCCCGAGGAGCGGTCGCTCGAGGTGCCGTTCGCCGCGCTGGACGCGCCCGACACGGGCCTTGCGGACCTTCTCCTGGAGCGGCCCGAGGAAGTCCTCAGCGCCGGGACGCGGGCGATGCGGGAGCTGCTTCCAGTCACGGGGCCGGCGTCGGACGGTTTGCGGCTGAGGGTCGTGGGCCTGCCGGCGACCGCGCGCCGCGCGATCCGTGCGATTCGGGAGACCGACCTCAATCACCTGGTCGCGATCGAAGGCATCGTTCGTCGCGTCACCGAGGTCCGACCCCAGATCCGGGACGCGGTCTTCGAGTGCGTCGCCTGCCGCGTGAAGTTCCACGAGCCGCAGGACGAAGGGTCCCTGGTCTTCCGCGAGCCGCTCGAATGCCCCGAGTCCCAGGGGGGGTGCGGCAAGACGCAGGGCCGGACCCGGTTCCGCCTGATCTCCGAGGAGTCAACGTACGTGGACGCCCAGCGGATCGAGGTCCAGGAACACCCGGAGTCGCTCCGGCACGGCGCCCACCCGCAGGGCCTGGCGGTCCTCTTCACCGAGGACCTCACGGGCCGGGTGCTCCCGGGGAACCGCGTCATCCTCAACGGCATCCTGAAGAGCTTCCAGCGCGCCAGCGCGTCGCGCGGCGGGGTCGTTCGCAACACCACGTTCGACGTGATGGCCATCGGGAACTCGGTCGAGCCCCAGGACGTGGAGTACGGCGAACTCGAGATCACCCCCGAGGAGATCCAACTCTTCGACCGGTTCCGCAACGACCCGACCGTCGTCGACAAGATCGTGCTCTCCCTGGCCCCGACCATCAAGGGGATGGAAGAGGAGAAGGAGGCGATCGCGCTCCAGCTCTTCGGCGGGGTCCCGAAGCGGCACTCGGACGGGATCCGGGTGCGGGGCGACATTCACTGCCTCATCGTCGGCGACCCCGGAACCGCCAAGAGCCAGCTCCTCCGCTACATCTCCGACGTCGCACCCCGGGCGATCTACACCAGCGGGAAGGGGGCGACCGCCGCCGGCCTGACGGCCGCCGCGGTGAAGGACGACTTCGCCGGCGGGCGGTGGGTCCTCGAGGCCGGGATGCTCGTGCTCGCGGACGGAGGGATGGCGATCATCGACGAGCTCGACAAGATGACGCCCGAGGACCGGTCGGCGATGCACGAGGCCCTCGAGCAGCAGTCGGTGTCCGTTTCCAAGGCGGGGATCACGTCGACGCTCAACGCACGGTGCCCGGTCCTGGCCGCGGCGAACCCGAAGCTCGGCCGGTTCACCAACGACCGGCCCATCGCGGAGCAGATCGACCTGCCCGTCACGCTCCTATCCCGGTTCGATGTGATCTTCGCGGTCCGGGACCAGCCGGACCAGGGCCGGGACCGCCGCCTCGCGAACCGCATCCTCGCCTCCCACCGGGACGTCGAGAGCGTCGAGGGTCGCAAGGGGGAGAGCGAGAGCGCCCCCTTCTCCCCCGACCTGCTCAAGAAGTACATCGCCTACGCGCGCCGAACGATCCGTCCGGTCCTGTCGGAAGAGTCGCTCACCGTCCTCGAGGATTTCTACGTCCGCGTCCGCAAGCAGGGCGAGGACCCGAACGCACCCGTCCCCATCACCGCCCGGCAGCTCGAAGCACTCGTCCGGCTGAGCGAGGCGGCGGCACGCGCCCGGCTCTCGTCGGTCGTCGGACCCGAGGACGCGCGGCGGGCGATCGCGATCATGGAGAACTACCTGCGCCGGGTCTCCATGACCCTCGAGGGGAAGCTCGACATCGACCTCACGCAGACCGGCGTGAGCCACAGCGCCCGGGAGCGGTTCGAGGTCGCGATGAAGGTGATGCGCGACCTCCAGGGAGAGCCCGGCGGCCACTTCACGGTCGAGCAGTACCTGGAGGCCGCCGAGAAGGCGGGCGTCTCGGCCTCCCGCGCGGACGGGATCCTCCAGTCGCTGCGCAACCAGGGCGAGGTCATCGAGCCCCGCCCGAACCAGCTCCAGCTGGTCCGGTTCTAGGCCGGAACCCCGGGCCCGCGGGGCTTTAACGCGGCGCGGTCCTTCGTACCCTCGGAATCGCCGTGGAAGCCGCCGAGGGGTTCGTGATGCGCGTCCACCGCGTCCGCGCCGAGTTCGTCGTGGCGGCGTGCGACGCGGAGCTCGTCGGGCGCGAGCTCCCGGTCGGTGAGAACGGACGGACGGTGACGGTGTCGGGGCAGTTCTACGGGGAACGGCGGGTCACGCGCGAGGAGCTCCTCTGGGCCCTCCAGCGCGCGACGGTCGCGAACCTGCTGGGCGCGCGCGTCCTCCGGCTCGCGCAGGAGGAGGGGCTGGTTGCGCCCGACGGCGCCGGGACCCTCGGCGGGGTTCCCCACGCGGAGATCTTCGCGATGCCCGGCTAGCCCCCGGCGGGATCGTGCACCATGACGGACCAGGAGTTCTGCGTCGTCTGCGGCCGGACCGGCGAGCCCCTCACCGACGGTGTCTGCGCGGGGTGCGCGAGCCGGCGGACCGCCCTGGTCTCGGTCCCGAAGCACGCGGAGGTCGTGATCTGCCCGACCTGCGGGGCCCGCTACGAGCGCCGGCACTGGAGCCGGGAGGGCGAACCGGCGATCATCACCGCGACCGATCTCGCCCCGTTCCTCCGGGTGAACCCCGAGGTCGGGGTCCGCGAGGTCCGTTGGGAGGAGCGGGCCGCGACCGCCACCGTCCGCTCCCTCGTGGGCGATGCCCGGGTCTCGTTCCGGGGCGTGGAGCGGCACGTCGAGCTCGCGCTGGACGTCCGGCTCGTCTCCCGCAGCTGCCCCGACTGCAGCCGCAAGAGCGGCCGGTACTACACGGCGGTCGTCCAGCTCCGGGGCCCTTCC
>JASHSP010000038.1 GCA_030038655.1 Thermoplasmata archaeon
GGGAAGAAGGAGTTCGGGATCGACGCCGACGGCGTCGTGCGGGTCGTCGACACGTTCGGCACAGCGGACGAGGACCGGTTCTGGGACAAGGGCGCCTACGAGCGGGGCCGGCAGGTCGACTTCTCGAAGGAGTTCGTCCGCCAGCACTACCGGCAGACCGGCTACTACGACCGCCTCCAGAAGGCCCGCGAGGCGAAGGCGGAGGAGCCCCCGATACCGCCGCTCCCGCCGCTCCTGGTGGACGAGGTGAGCCGCCTCTACACCACGGTGTTCCAGCGACTGACGGGCGAGCCGTTCGCCCCGAAGGGCTCAACCGCGTAGCGGTCCACCCCCCGGCGTTCCGCGACCTCTCCCCGCACGCTTATCTCCCCGGGCCCCGGTCGACCCGGCGTGCCCGCAAAAGCCGCCCCGCGTCCTGCCGAGACCCCCGAACCCGCGGCCGAACCCCGCGAAACGGTCGCCCTCGAGGACCTGCCGGGGGTCGGGCCGACGATCGCGGAGAAGCTCCGGGAATCGGGGTACACCGACCTCATGGAGCTCGCCGTCGCCTCCCCGGGCGACGTGGCGGAGGCGGCGGAGATCGGGGTCGCGGTCGCCCAGAAGATCATCGGCGAGGCCCGCCGCCGCGCGGACGTCGGCGGCTTCGAGAGCGGAACGACCGTGCTCGAGCGACGGAAGCGGCTCGGCCGGATCTCGACGAGCGCCAAGTCGCTGGACGAGCTGCTGGGCGGGGGCGTTGAAACCCAGGCGATCACGGAGTTCTCGGGGGAGTTCGGGACCGGCAAGACCCAGCTCGCGCACCAGATCGCGGTGAACGTCCAGATGCCGGTCGCCCAGGGCGGACTCGGCGGCGAGGTCGTCTACATCGACACCGAGTCGACGTTCCGACCCGAGCGGATCGTCGACATGGCGAAGGGCGCCGGGCTCGACCCCGCGGCGGCCCTGCAGCGCATCCACGTCGCGCGGGCGTACAACTCGAACCACCAGATGCTCCTCGTCCAGCGGGCCCAGGAGCTCGCGCGCGAGAAGCCGATCCGGCTCCTCGTGGTCGACTCCCTGACCTCCCACTTCCGGTCCGAGTACATGGGTCGGGCCGAGCTCGCCCCCCGGCAGCAGCAGCTGAACCGGCACCTCCACGAACTCCTCCGGTTCGCCGACATGTACAACGCGGCGATCGTCGTGACCAACCAGGTGTCGGCCCGGCCGGACATCCTGTTCGGCGATCCGACCCGCCCGATCGGCGGCAACATCGTGGCGCACGCGGCGACCTACCGTGTCTACCTCCGGAAGTCGAAGCCGCCGCGCCGGATCGCCCGCCTGATCGACTCCCCGAACCTCCCCGAGGGAGAGGCGGTCTTCACCCTCACGACCGAAGGGATCAAGGACTGAGGTCGTGCCGGCCCGCTCTCCCCCGTCGCGCTCGGGAGCTCCGGCCCAGCGGCCGGCGCGGCGCGGGGTCCCGAGTCCCCAGGAGGTCGTTGCCGGGGTGTTCGTCGGCGGGTGGGACGACGCCGTGCACTTCGAGGGCGCCCGGTTCTGCGTCCGGGACGACCCCCCCGAAGGGCTGCCCGGTGCGATCCACATCCCGATCTACGACGACGTCCGGGACGCCCCGATCGTGCCGAACCTCGAACTGCTCGCCCAGCGGATCCGGACGGCCCGGGACGAGGGCACCCCGACGCTCGTGTTCTGCGGCCACGGGATCCGGCGGGGGCCGCTCGGCGTGGCCTGGTACCTTCACCGGTACGCCCAGCTCAGCCTGGACGAGGCGTACGAGCGGATCCGCGCCGTCCGTCCGACGATCGAGCACGCGAGGCAGTGGATCGGGCACGTCGACGGGCTCGATACGTAGCCCCGACCCGCTCGCCGCCCCCGAAAGGAGGCGGCGTCCCCGGGGCGACGAGGGCCGCCCGGCGGCTTCCGTCAATCCGGACGCACTGACGGTTCAAGAGGCGGCCGGTGGCTGTTCCCAGCGGCATGATCGAGATACGGTTCCACGGCCGCGGGGGGCAGGGGGCGGTCGTCGCGTCGGAGCTCCTGGCCCAGGCCGCCTTCCTGGACGGCCGCGAGCCGCAATGCTTCCCGTTCTTCGGCGTCGAGCGCCGGGGCGCGCCGGTCACGGCGTACGCCCGGATCGACGACCGTCCGGTCGGCGTCCGCACGTCCATCGTGAACCCCGACGTCGTGGTGGTCCTCGACCCCGGGTTGCTCGCGACGACCCCGGTCTGCGACGGGCTCAAGGACGGCGGCCTGCTCCTCGTGAACTCCCCCCGCCCGGTCGAGCGGCTCGCGGCGCCCGATTCGGTGCGCCGAGCGGCCGTGGACGCGACCGCGATCGCCGTCGCGCACGGCCTCGGCTCGCGGACGATGCCGATCGTCAACACCACCGTCCTCGGCGCGCTCGCGCGCGCGTCCGGGGCCGTCAGCCTGGAGGCGCTGGGCCGGGCGATCGACCGGTTCGTGCCGTCCCACCCCGAGGCGAACCGGGCCGCGGCGTCGGACGGGTTCGCCTCCGTCCGCTGCGTCGACGCGGGGGTCCCCTCCTCCGCCCCCCCGACCGCGTGGGCGCCGACGGCCCCGCTCGTCCTGCCGGACGGCCCGATCGCGACCGTGCCGAGCCGCTCGATCCGCACCGCCGCGTGGCGGACCCTGACCCCGTCGATCGACCTCGCGCGGTGCACGCGGTGCAACTTCTGCTGGAAGTACTGCCCCGACGACGCGGTCGAGCTCGACGCGCGCGGGTACCCGGTGATCGCGCTCGACTCCTGCAAGGGGTGCGGGATCTGCGCCCAGGTCTGCCCGCCGAAGACGATCGCGATGGTCGCCACCGAGGAGACCGCCCCATGACGCGCGAGGTCCTCTCGGGCAACTACGCCCAGGCATACGCCGTCCGGCTCGCACGGGCCCGGGTGATCTCGGCCTACCCGATCACCCCACAGACGACGATCGTCGAGAAGCTCTCCGAGTTCGTGGCCTCGGGGGAGCTCGACGCGCGGTTCGTGGAGGTCGAGAGCGAGCACAGCGCCCTGCAGGTCGTCGTCAGCGCCGCGGGGCTCGGGGCGCGCACCTACACGGCGACCTCGAGCCAGGGGCTGCTGCTGATGCACGAGCTCCTGCACTGGGCGTCTGGGATGCGGGCGCCAATCGTGATGGGCGTCGTGAACCGCGCGGTCGCCCCCCCGTGGAACATCGGCGCGGACCACACGGACACGATCGCGCAGCGCGACACCGGCTGGCTCCAGTTCTACCCGGAGAGCAACCAGGAGGTCCTGGACACCGTCCTCGAGGCGTACCGCCTCGCGGAGTCCCCGGAGGTCCGCCTCCCGGCGATGGTGAACGAGGACGCGTTCTACCTCTCCCACACGTACGAGCCGGTCGACGTCCCGACGCCCGAGATCGTCGATCGCTTCCTCCCGCCCCGCGAGAGCCACGCCGTCCTGCGGCCGGGCGTTGCGGCGCGGCTGGGGTCGTTCACCGGACCGGACCATTACGTCGAGTTCCGCCACGAGCTCGCGCGCGCCACCGAGGCGGTCGGGAAGCGTCTGCCCGAGGTCGAGGAGGAGTACCGCCGGTTCACCGGCCGTTCCCACGGGGGCGCCTTCCCGACGTACCGCGCGGAGGGGGCGGACGCGGTCCTCGTGACGATGGGCACCACCTCCACGACGGCCCGCACCGTCGTGGACGAGATGCGCGCCGAGGGCCTGAAGGTGGGCCTCGCGAAGCTCCGGATGTTCCGCCCGTTCCCGGACGACGCGGTCCGCGAGCTCGCGGGATCCGTGGACCGGCTCGGGGTCGTCGACCGGTCCTACACGTTCGGCCCGGCCGGGGCGGCCGCCACGGAGGTCCGGGCCGCGATCTACCCGACCCCCCACCACCCGCTGGTGGCGGGCTTCCTCGCGGGGGTCGGCGGGCGGGACGTGACGCCGGCGCACGTCCGACGCATGTTCGAGGAACTGCTCGGCAACCCGGGCGAGGCGACGCGGTGGGAGGACCTCCTCCCCGCGGAGGTCGGCGCCCATGGCTAAGCTCACGATCCCCGCCGAGGAGTGGATGTACCGCGGCCACGCGGCGTGCCCCGGTTGTGGCCCGGCGCTCGCGATGCGGCTGCTGCTCAAGGGACTCGGGCCCCGCACGGTGATGTCGATCCCCGCGTGCTGCTGGACCGTCATCGGCACGCCGTACCCGACGACCGCGTTGGGGATCGCCCTCCTCGACAACCCGATCGAATCCACCGGCGCGTCGATCGCGGGCCTGCGGGCGGCGCTCGATGCCCTCCGGATCGAGGACGTCCGGGTCGTCGGGTTCGCGGGCGACGGCGGTACGGCCGACATCGGACTGCAGGCCCTGAGCGGGATGCTGGAACGCCGGACGGACGCGATCTTCGTGATGTACGACAACGAGGGGTACATGAACACCGGCGTCCAGCGCAGCAGCGCGACGCCCCAGGGCGCCTGGACGACCACGACCCCCGTGGAGGGGCCGCGCCGGGGGAAGCGCGAGGCGAAGAAGGAGATCATGAGCATCGTCCTCGCGCACCACCCGGCGTACGCCGCCACGGTCAATCCCGCGTTCCCGGAGGATTTCGTCCGGAAGGCGGAGAAGGCCCGGGACGCGCGGGGGCCGCGGTTCCTCCACGCTCTGACGCCGTGCCCGCCGGGCTGGAAGTTCTCCAGCGAGGAGACGATCGAGCTCGGACGCCTGGCGACCGAGACCGGGCTGTTCCCGCTCTACGAGGTCGAGGACGGGGTCTACCGGATCACCCGGAGGCTCGGAACGCTGAAACCCGTCGACGAGTACGTCCGCCTCCAGGGGCGGTTCCGCCACTGGGAACCCGAGGACGTCCGGGAGCTCTCCGAGGAGGTCCGCCGCGGCTGGGAGCGGCTCCTCCGCCTCGAGCGGGAGACCGCCCCCGCCGTCTTCCCGAAGCCGCCGGTCGCGATCGCGGCCGCGTGACGGGGCGCGCCCGGGGAGAGCGCTACGCGGGCGCTAGCTCGGCGCCGCCCGGACGTCCGCGGGGGTCCCGAGCAGCCTCCACACGAGGTCGAGCAGGCCGTTCGGCTCGAGCGGAAGGCGCACGACGTGCAGCCGTCCGGCGGAACGGAGCGCGGGGTCCCGCGTGCCGATCACGACCAGCGCTGCCTCGCGCAGGGGACCCAGCGTCCAGCGCTGGGCGCTGGGGCAGTCGTGGCCGTTCGAGGCGACCAGGACGACCGGGTGCGGGACGTGACCGTCCCCGTGGTAGCTCTCCGCGCCGTGCAGGTCGGCGAAACGCCGCACCGCGAGGCCGTCGGCCTCGAGCAGGCCGACCAGCGATCCGGCGAGACTCGGGGTCTCCTCGACCACGAGCACTTCCGCGGGCATCGCCGGGAAAGGGAGACCCGCCGCAGATGAAGGAAAGGTCGAGCGGGTTTGACGCGACACGCCCCGTCGAGGGGACTTTTGAGGGCGGGCGGCGTAGGCGGGGACCCGAGGTGGAGAACGTGCCGGAGACGATCCGCGCCCTCCGGGCGGTGGTCGACGAGGCGCCGGTCGGCCTCGTGCTCCTCGAGCGGGACGGGGCGATCGCCTGGACGAACTCGACGTACCTCCGCTGGCGCGGCTCCGCTGCCGATCCGGCCCCGGGCGGCGCCATGTGGCGCGACGACCCGGTTCTGGCGGGGGCGCTTCTCGGCCCGGCGATCGAGCGCGGCCTCCGGGACCCGTCGGCGAACGGTACGGTCTGGGCGGCCGAGAGGGTCGGGTTCGGCGGCGACGCCCCCGGCCGTCCCCGCTTCGTCGACGCCACCCTGCAGGTCGTCCCGGCGGCCGGCGGGCGACCGTCCCGCCTGCTCCTCCTCCTGGTCGACGCGAGCGAGCGGCAGCGCGAGCACGAGAGGGCCCGGCTTCATTACGAGGCGTTCCTCACCTCGTCCAACGCGATCGAGGTGACCGACCGGGACGGGGTCCTGATCGACGTGAACCCCGCGTTCGAGTCGACGTACGGCTACTCGCGCGCGGAGTGCCTCGGGCAGAAGCCGAGCCTGGTGAGGAGCGGGCAGACCGACCCGGAGGTCTACCGGCGGATGTGGGCCGACCTGCTCGAGCCGACCCGCGGCCACTGGTCGGGCGAGATCGTCAACCGCGACCGGTGGGGCCACGAACGGCCGGTCTTTCTCACGATCACGGCCGTCCGGAACGATGCCGGCGAGGCCACGCACTACGTCGGGGTCGCCGTGGACCTCAGCGAGCGCAGGATGTGGGAGCAGCTCGCCGCGCACTCGGACCGCCTCGCGTCGCTCGGGCAGCTCGCGGCCGGGGTCGCCCACGAGATCAACACGCCGCTCGCGAACGTCATGCTGGTCGCCGAGAGCCTCCGGCGGCGCGCCGCGGACCCGTGGACCCGGGGCCGGGCGGAAACGATCACCGGGCAGGTCGAGGTGGCCGCCCGCATCGTGCGGGGCCTCCTCGACTTCGCCCGCCGCTCCGAGCCGCAGATCGCGCGCGTGGACCTCGCCGGGGTCGCGCGGGAGTCCGTGCGGTTCCTTCGTGGCAAGCAGTCGTCAAACGTCGAGGTCGAGGAGCGGTACCCCGCCGCGCCGCTCGCGATCCTGGGGGATCGGGGCCAGCTGATGCAGGTGTTCACCAACCTGATCCTCAACGCCTACGACGCCCTGGAGGCGGCCCCGGGGGGCCGCATCGTGGTCGAAGCGCGCGCGACCGAACGGTCCGCCGAGGTCGAGGTGCGCGACACGGGGCCGGGGATCCCCGTCGAGGCGCTCCCGCACGTCTTCGAGCCGTTCTTCACCACCAAGCCCGAGGGCCGCGGCACCGGCCTCGGGCTGGCGATCTGCCACGGGATCGTGCAGGCGCACGGGGGCACGATCGTCGCGCGGAACCTGCCCGGCGGGGGCGCCAGCCTCCTCGTGACCCTGCCGCTCGCGCCGGCCGCGTCGGGGCCGAAGGCGGCCGAACGCGGCGGGCCGGCCGGCGTCCCGTAGCCGAAAAACCTCAAAGCCGAGCCCGTGCCCTCCGGGGTCCGTGAGGCTGCTCGTCGTCGACGACGACGCGGTGTTCCGCGAGGAGCTCGCCGAACTCCTCCGGGACGACCGGCACGAGGTCACCGTGAGCTCGTCGGTCCCCAAGGCGCTCGAGGAGCTCGCGGCGGGTGAGTTCGACGCGATCCTCTCCGACCTCAAGATGCCTCGGCAGGGGGGACTCGACCTCCTTCGCGAGGTGCGGGCCCACTACCCGGCCACGCCGCTGGTGATGGTGACGGGGTACGCGACCGTCGAGACGGCCGTGGCCGCGATGAAGGCGGGCGCGGCCGAGTACCTCCAGAAGCCGTTCAAGATCGAGCAGGTCCGCGAGGTGCTCGGGCACCTCGAGCAGGAGTCCCGCTTCCTCGCGGGCGGGGACCATCCGCCCGGCCCCGACGCGCTCGCGCGCGACTGGTCGCGCGAGGGGGACGCCGTGCTCCACCTCACGACCCGCGCGGTGCGCGCGAGCCCCGGGGTGACGGTGGAAGTGCCCGACCTCAAGAACCCGAGCGCGATCCGCGAGCAGGTGGTGGCGTTCCTCGCCGGCCACCCAAAGGCCGGCCTGCTGCTCGAGGACGTCGACCGGCTCCTCGCGCACCACCGCCGCGAGGACATCCTGGCGTTCCTGGACGACCTGCGGAGCCGGCTCGAGGGCCGCGGGCCGCTCGTCGTCACGTTCGACCCGAGACGGATCTCGGCGGCGAGCGCGCGCGATGTCCGCGCCGCGGTCTCCGGCCCGGCCACGCGCCTCACGCTCGAGACGCTGGCCAACCCGGTCCGCCGCGCGGTGCTGCGCCGCGCCGCGGACGGGCCGTGCTCGTTCACGGAGGCACTGAAGGCGGCGGGCCTCGAGGACTCGCCGAAGCTCGCATTCCACCTGCGGCGCCTGGTGGACGACGGGCTCCTCGCGCACGAGGGCGAGAACTACCGGATCACCCCGAAGGGCAAGGAGGCGGTCCACTGGCTCGGCGAGATGGACAGCCTCGCGCGGCACGGTACCCTGAGTAGCGGAGCGTACCCTCACGCCCGGGCCGATTGAACGTCCGGGTCACCCGGGCGGCCCGGAGCCGATCGGACCCCGCCGGTCCGCGGGGGCGTAGCGGAACCAGACGAGCCCGACGGCCGCGCGCCGGTCGATGGGCCCGAACGTCCGGCTGTCCCGGCTGAGCTGGGGCGCGTCCCCGACGACGTAGACCGAACCGGCCGGCACGGTGCCGCCCCCGGCGAGGGGCTCGCCCCCCGCGGCGGCGACGCGCTTCACGAGCAAGCGGTCTCGGCGTTCGGGGTCCCGGACGACCACGATCTCGCCCCGGGCCGGCGCCCGACGGCGGTACGGCGCCGGGTCCACGAGAAGGCGATCCCCGGGACGGAGTGTCGGCACCATCGAATCGTCCTCCACGACCACGCGTTGGCTCCTCCATTTCCGGCGCAGCGAAACGTCTCCGCGGGCTCCGCCGGAGGCCGCGCCGTCCGCTCCCCTCGGCAACGTTATCCACCGTCCCGGGTACCGCGGACCATGTCGGCCTTCTCTCGATTCCGTGACGGGTTCCTTTGGGCCCGGGACGCGATCCGACCCCCTACGCCGGTCTACGCCCATTGCGACATACCCTGCGGTATTTACGACCCGCACGAGGCGCAGGTCGCGGCCCTGACCGTGATCCGGATGGACCAGCTGATCGGGGAGATCGCCGCCCCCGCGATGGACGCCAAGCCCGAGGACCGGGCGGCGTATGCCTCGAAGCTGGCGCGCTACACGGCCGTCAAGGAGCTCCACGCGGAGCGCGTGAAGCACGAGGTACGCGTCATCTGGGGGGACTACTTCACCGCGGACCACGCGAAACAGTTCCCGAACCTCGGCGAGCTCACAATGAGGATCCTGAAGCAGGCCTCCAAGGCCCGGCAGGGCACCGGCGTGGCGGACGCCCAGGAGCTCCTCGGGCTCGTTCAGCAGTTCGCGGAGATCTTCTGGCAGTCGAAAGGCGCGAAGACGAAGCGCCAGCCGTCCCTCCAGAAGTCCGGCGGCGAGCTCGTCGTCCCGGTGCCCCCGTAGGACCCGGATCGCCTTCGGCACGGCGCGATCCCCCCGGATGACCGACCCGGTTCCGGTCGACGGTCGATCGCTCACTCTCGAGCGATTCCTCGCGGTCTGCCGGAGAGGCCGACCGGTCGCGCTCGCCCCCGAGGCTGGCGCGGCGGTCCGGGCCAGCCGCCGCGCGGTGGAACGGGTCGTCGAATCGGGCCGTCCGGTCTACGGGGTCTCCACCGGGTTCGGTGCCCTCTCGGAACGGACGGTACCGCGCGAGAAGCTCCGGGAGCTGCAGGCCTCGCTCGTGCGAAGCCACGCCAGCGGCACCGGGCTGGCGCTGTCGGCGGACGTCGTCCGCGGGATGATCCTGCTGCGCCTCAACTCGCTGGCCCGGGGTCTCTCGGGGGTCCGTCCGGAGGTCGTCGACCGGCTCGCGTACCTGCTCAACCGGGGGCTGGTCCCGTGGATCCCCGAACAGGGGTCGGTCGGCGCCTCCGGCGACCTCGCGCCGCTCGCCCACCTCGCGCTCTCGCTGACCGGCGAGGGCGCCTTCGTGGACGAGCGCTCGGGCTCGACCGAGCCCGCGGCCGAGGTCCTGCGGCGCGAGGGGATCGAACCCCTGGCGCTCGCGGAGAAGGAAGGTGTGGCCCTACTCAACGGCACCTCGCTCATGGCGGCGTACCTCGCCCTCGGGGCGGCGGACGCCGGGGCGCTCCTCGACGCCGCGACGGTCGCGGCCGCCCTTTCGTACGACGCCCTTCTGGGCGACCCGGCGTCGCTGGACGACCGCCTGGGGGAGATCCGCAACTCGACCGACCACCGCGAGGTCGCCCGGGCGTTGCGCGCGCTGCTCCAGGGGAGCGGCCTCTCCGTCCGGCACGCGACGTGGGCTGGGCAGGACCCGTACACCCTTCGCTGCCTTCCGCAGGTGCTCGGCGCCGTCCGCCTGGCGATCGGTTTCGCCGAGGGGGTCGCGGCGCGGGAGCTGAACGCGGTCACCGACAACCCCGTGGTCTTCGGGGAGGACGACCTCGTCAGCGGCGGGAACTTCCACGGCCAACCGCTCGCCCTCGCGCTCGACACGCTCGCTCTCGCCGTCCAGTACGTGGCGGGCTTCTCCGAGCGCCGGACCGTACGGCTCGTCCACCCGTCGCTGAGCCGGGGCCTCCCGCCGTTCCTTGCCCCGGACCCGGGGCTGAGTTCGGGGTTCATGGTCCCTCAGTACGTCGCCGCGGCGCTCGTGAACGAGAACGCGACCCTCGTCCATCCGGCCAGCGCGACCAGCCTCTCGACGTCCGCCGACCAGGAGGACTTCGTGAGCATGGGCGCGTGGGCCGGTGCGAAGCTGCTCCGGGTGCTCGCGAACACGCGTCGGGTGGTCGCGATCGAGTGGATGGTCGCCGGGCAGGCTCTCGAGCTCCGCCGACCGCGCGTGGGCGGGGTGGGGTCCGAGGCCGCGTTGCGGGCGCTCCGGAGCCGGGTGGCGCGGTGGGAGAAGGACCGGTCGCCCGCGCCGGACATCGAACGGCTCGCGTCGGGGATCGCCGCGGGAGAGATGGTCCGCGAGGTCCGGTCCGCCGCCCCGTTCTAGAACGTCGCGGAGCAGCCCCGATCCGTCGGGCGGTTCCCCGTTCCGACGCTACGGCGGGAACCGGGGCGGCACGCGACACGACGCCCGCGCCCGAGGATGCCGATGGAACTTGGGCCGATGGACTCCTCCCGCCCCGCCGGCCTCGCTCGGGGGCAGGTAGGTGCTGGCGATATCGAACCGGGCCCGGATCGCTCCGGCCAGGGCGGATGCTCGAGAACGCTCGGTATGGACCCGTCCCTCCGGGGGGGACGCGGGGGGTTCGGTCCCGGCGCTCCCGGCCGGAGCCGTTGTCGGGGGGATCGGAGCGGCCGCGGCGGGCGCGGGGGCACCCGGCGAGGCGGTCCCCGCCGGGGGCGGGGTCTCCCGCGGCGGGGGCGCGGCCGCGGGTGCCTCCCGCGAGGCGATCGTCACCGGCGGTGCGCCACCCCCGCCGGGCGGGGAGGCGGACGCGAACCGAACGGTCTCGCCGCAGGAAGGGCACGCGTACTCGCTGACCCCCTTGTGGCGCAACGGGGTCCGACACCGCGGGCAGGGTATCGGGCGGGACGTCACGTACGCCGCGAACAGCTCCTGGGAGCGTCGGTCGGCGATCGGCATCGTGCCCTGCGCGGGCGCCGACGCCGGTTCCGTGGCTCGGTCGGCGTGCGCCGCGGTCGGGTCGCGGGTACGGGCGGTCGTGAGCCGCCCGCAGTTCGGGCAGACCACGATCGAACCGGACGCGGCGGCGACGAGGGTGACGTGGCAGGACGGGCAGGAAAGCTTCGGGGTCGTCGTGGTGACCGTGGAGGCGGCGGCCGCCGCGGCCCGCGGAGCGGAGTCGGGGGCGGCCGCGGCACCGGGGAGGGCGGGCGGCGCGTTGGTTTCGATCGGTCGGGGAGCCCACCGAACGGACCGAAGGGCCGGGTCGTACGTGAGGGGAGTGCCCGGTCGCGACAGTTCCTCCAGCAGAGCTCGTTCGGTCCGACGCTCACGCCACGAGAGGGCGGCCGCGAGCCCCGGGACGCTGGTCGATCCCAGCGACGCGACCGCGTCGCGGAGCAGTTCGAGGTCGTCCGTGGGGCGTCGGAAGAGGGAGACCATCGCCCTCGATGGCGATGGCCGAGCAAGAAGAACCTATCGTTCGACCGGAACCCGAATGGGAAGGCACCGGAGGGGCGGCGCCTGGTCTTGTGGACGGTGCCACCAGAGGTCGTCCCCGCCGGTGCCCGAGGCCATCCTAGCTATCGCGAGTCCGACTATATAGTTGACCAGCCCCGCGGGGGTTGGGGGATGCGGCGCCGACGCCCAAGGGTTCATCTACCCCGAGTCACCAGTAACGGTGTCCGGACGGCCTCGGGGTGGGGGCTTCTGTCGGGTCGATGGTCGACGGACGGGGCGGCGCCGCATCGTCTGCCTCCGGCTCCGGGGGATCCTCCCCGACCGGCCGGGCGCGCGCCCCGACGGCGATCTGCGGGTCGGACGACGAGACCCGCCTCGTCCTGCGGGGGATCCTGCTCCTACACCGGTATCCGGTGACCTCGGAAGCCCGCGCGCCGGCCGAGCTGGGACGTCCGCCGACCGAGGCACGGGTGGTCGTCTACGATGCCCGCGGAACCCCGGCGGAGTGGCTCGACGCCGTCCGGTCGCTGGTCCGGGAGAACCCGACCGTGCTGGTCCTCGCCCTCCTCCCGGTCGGGGGCGAAGGGTTCCGCGCGGAGGCGGAGCGGGCGGGAGCCCACGCGACGCTCGTCAAGCCGTTCCTCATGCGGGATCTCCTCGAGGCGATCGACGCCCTGGTCGCGGCCCCCGGTTCGCTGTAGGGGCCGGCACAGCGGGCGACCCATACCCGTATGGGGTCGCGGCGCTCCCGGACCGGCGTGACGGTCGCGGGGATCGCCGCGCTCGAACGGTCGGTCCGGGGAACGGTGGCCCGCGACCCGAAGTCCCTCGCCCGAGTCGTGTCGGACGCCTCCCCTCTTTCGGCACCGGCCTTGGCGGTCGTCGCGCCGGTCGATGCGGAGGACGTCCTCGCGATCGTCGCCTGGGCCCGGAAGGCCAGGGTCGGGCTCGTGCCCCGCGGCGGTGGCACCTCGCTGGCCGGGGGCGCCGTACCGGTCGGCCCGACGGTCGTGGTCGACCTTGCCGCGTGGAACACGGTCGTGGAGGTCAATGCCTCGGAGGGATGGGCCCGCGTCGGTCCCGGCCTGGTCAACCTCGACTTCCAACGCGCCCTCCAACCCCTCGGGATGTTCTTCCCACCGAACCCGGGGTCGTGGACCCGCTCGACGCTCGGCGGCAACCTCGGAACGAACGCCTCCGGGCCGCGCTCGTTCCGCTACGGCCCGACCCGGACGTGGATCCGGGCCCTGGAGATCGTGCTGGGCAACGGTCGTCGGGTCCGACTCGGGACCCGGGCGCTCAAGCGCTCGGCGGGGCCCGACCTCCTCTCGTTCGTGGTCGGCAGCGAGGGAACCCTCGGCATCGTGACGGAGATCACGGCACGGCTCGCTCCGCTGCCGCAGGTCCGGGAGGCGTTCGTGGTTCCCGTCCCGCCGACCGCGCGCCTCGGGGCGGTCGCCAGCCGACTGTCGCAGGCGGCCGGGACGGGGCTGTCGGCGGTCGAGTACGTCGACGGCACGTGCGCCTCCGCCATGGCCGAACGGCGGCGATCGCTCCACCTGACCGGCGAGGCCCTCCTCCTCCTGGAGATCGAGGCGGACGATGCCCGACAGGCCGCCCGGCGCCGAGCGCGGGTCCTCGAGATGCTCTCGTCGGAGGGGGTTTCGTCGCCTGCGACCGAGGTGGCTCCCGAGGCGCTGTGGACGTTGCGGGGGGAGGCGGGCACGCTGCTGGACGCCACGATCGGGCCCCGGGTCCGCGAGGACGTCGCCGTGCCGCTGGGCCGGCTCGACGAGCTCGTGGAGGCGCTGCGGCGCATCGCGTCCGAGGAGGGGATGGGGTACCACCTCTACGGACACCTCGGGGAAGGGAGCCTCCACCCCAACTTCGCCGTCGATCCGACGGGGGAGCGCGGGAACCGGGTCCGCGCCCGGGTCGTCCGGACCGCGCTCGCCCTGGGGGGCACGGTTAGCGCCGAGCACGGGATCGGCCTCCTGAAGGTGCCGTTCCTCGTCGAAGAGCTCGGCCCGGGCGCCGTCGACTGGCTGGTCGCCGTGAAACGGTGGTGCGACCCCGACGGGATCCTGAACCCGGGGAAGGTCTATCCGGAGCGTTGAGCCGGTCGACAATCTTCTCGGTGGCGCGGGGGAGAGGCAGTCGCCGGAGCTCGTCGGGGGTGGCCCAGCGGCGGGTCCGGCCCGTGACCGGCCGGCGGGAACCCGAGATTCCCCGGAAGACGTGGAGCTCCACGGTGAAGTGGCTGTAACCGTGGCGGACCACTCCGGCCGGCGCGAGCCGGCGGACCGTGCCTCCGGTCTCCTCCCGCAGTTCCCGGCGGGCGGCGTGGGCCGGCGCTTCGCCCGGTTCGATTCGTCCTCCCGGGAACTCCCAGAGGTCACCCAGGAGCCCCCCGGGGGGTCGCCGCTGGACCAGCCACCGCCCGCGCTCGGTCAGCGCCACGACCGCCGCCCGAAGGTGGGGCCGGTGACGGCCTGCGGGACGTCGCGGGACCGAGGCCGGATCGTCCAGCTCGCGGTACGCGCGGCACCCGAAGGAGACCGGGCAGGCCGGACACCGGGGGGCCTCGGGCAGGCAGATCGTCTCTCCCAGTTCCATGATCGCCTCGTTGAACGGGCCCGGGCTCGAGGGCGGGAGCTCGCGCGCCAGCGCCGCCTCGAGCCGGGCCCGCGCCCGGGCGGTCCGGGGGTCTGCCTCCTCGCGGGTCCATCGGGCCGCGACGCGCAGGCCGTTCGCCTCGAGCGCCACCGCGGGCACACCGTACGCGAGGCTCGCGACGGCGCGGGCGATGTATCGCCCCACTCCCGGCAGCTGCTCGAGCTCTTCGACCGTGCCGGGGATCCGGCCACCGCGGTCCCGCGCGACGCACCGGGCGGCCTCGTGGAGGCGGCGGGCGCGGTCGTAGTACCCCGCCCCCTGCCACGCCCTCAGCACTTCCGAGCGGGGCGCGCCGGCGAGCGCCCGGAGGTCGGGAAAGCGCGCCACGAACCGCTCGTAGTACGGAACGGCCTGGGCGACCCGGGTCTGCTGCAGCAGCACTTCCGCGACCCAGATCCGGTACGGATCGGGTCGGACCCGCCACGGAAGCGGGCGTCGGTTCGTCCGAAACCAGGCCAGCAGGGACTCCGACCGGGTCCCCGGACGGGTGGGCGTTGCGGTCTTCCCCGGCCCCGGCGTCACGCGTCCTCCGTCGCGAGACGAAACGCATCCTTAAAGCACGGGAGGTTTTCGATGGCACCGCGAGCGTGACCGGGATCGAGCCGAGAGAGCTGGTGCGCGTCGACGATTCGACCTTCGAAGCCGAGGTCATCCGTTCCCGGCTTCCGGTCGTCGTGGACTTCTACGCCGACTGGTGCGCGCCGTGCCGCGTGGTCGAGCCGACGCTGCGCGAGCTCTCCTCCCGCCTCGCCGGCCGGATCAAGTTCACGAAGGTGAACGTGGACGAGGCGTCCGTGGTGACCCGGTCGTACGGGATCCACGCGATCCCGACGTACCTTTTCGTCGAGGCCGGGACGGAAAAGGGCCGCGAGGTCGGTCCGATCGATCCCGTCGCGTTCCGTATGATCTTGAAGAGGTACTTCGCCGCGGGCTCCGCCGCTAGTGGCGGAACACCCGCCACCCGGTGAAGTACATCGTGATCCCGAACCGCTCGGCGGCGGCGATGACCTCCGGGTCCCGCAGGCTTCCCCCCGGCTGGACGATCGCGCGGATTCCCGCCCGACCGGCGGCCTCGACCCCGTCGGCGAACGGGAAGAAGGCGTCCGACGCGAGGACGGCACCCCGGCTCCTCGGCCCGGCGACCTCGCAGGCCAACTCCACCGCCTTGATGCGCGTCGGCTGGCCGGAGCCGATGCCCACGGTCGACGTGCCGGCCGCCACGACGATGGCGTTCGACTTCGCGTGCCGGACGACCCGCCAGGCGAAGTCGAGCGACGGCCATTCGTCCGTACCCCCCGGGGGTCCCGTGACCCGCTTGAGGTCGGAAGGGAGGAGGGCCCGACGGTCGGCCTCCTGCAGCAGGAGGCGACCCAGCGCGCTCTTCGCCTCCCAGCGGGACCGCGCGACCGACGCGGGATCGATCCGGACGAGCTTGATCTTCGGGCGTTGACCGAGCGCGTCGAGCGCGGTGGGGTCGAACTCGGGCGCCGCGAGCAGGTCTACGAAGACTCCCTTGAGCGCCCCCGGGTCGGTCCCGCCGACCGGGCGGTTGACCGCGACGGCGCACCCGTACCGGGCGACCGGGTCGGTGGCGATCGCGCGCTCGAGCGCGACGCCGACTGTGGGCCCGGTCGCGACGCCGCACGGCGTCGCGTGCTTGACGACCGCGGCGGCCGGCGCCTCGAACTCCGACACGGTCGCGATCGCCGCGTCCAGGTCGAGGAGGTTCGTGAACGAGAGCGCCTCCCCCTTCGCGAGCGTCATCGGGGCGGGCACGAGCCCCGCCGGCTCCGGACCGGTCGAACGGTACGCCGCGGCGGGCTGGTGCGGGTTCTCCCCGTACCGGAGCGAGAGCGGGTCCCGCCGGAAGACGGTCTCCTCGGGGAACGCGGGGGCGCCGGCAGCCGTCCCTTCCATGCCCCGGGCGATCGCCGCGTCGTACTCGGTCGCTCGCTGGAACGCCCGCACGGCAAGACGTCGGCGCGTTTCGGGCGAGACAGACCCACCGAGCCGCCGCATCTCCTCGAGCACGGGGCCGTACTGCTCGGGCTCGGTCACGACGGTCACGAACCGGTGGTTTTTGGCCGCGGCCCGCGCGAGCGCCACGCCCCCGATGTCGATGAACTCCTCCCGGTCGGTCGCGTCCGGGACCTCGCGGAGGTGCCGCTCGAACGGGTAGAAGTTGACCACGACGAGGTCGAAGGCGAGGAGCTTTCGATGCGCGAGCTCGCCCAGCCCGTCGGGCGTACGCGGGGCGAGGATTCCGCCGAACACCGCGGGGTGGAGGGTCTTGACGCGCCCGTGGAACCAGTCCGCCACGCCGGTCATATCCTCGATGGAACGGACGGGGACGCCCGCGGCGGCGAGCGTGGCGCCGGTGCCGCGGGTCGTCCAGAGTTCGACCTTCAGGTCGGTGAGCCCTCGCGCGAACTCCGCGAGGCCGGACTTGTCGTCCGTAGCGAGCACGGCCCGTTCGATCTTCCGGGCCGTAGGGGTCTCTGGTGCCACCCGCCTTACCCCGAACGGGGAGGGTGGGAGCGGGATAAGGTTCGCGGCCGAATCCACGACGGCACGAAACCGGCCCCGCCGGTGCGGCGGCGCTACCGCGCGG
>JASHSP010000039.1 GCA_030038655.1 Thermoplasmata archaeon
CGAGCGCTCCGAGATGGAGTACCACCGCCGGGTCAGCTTCCCGACCCCTGTCACTCCCGAGAAGGCCGAGGCCAAACTCGACCACGGGGTGCTCGTGGTGAACGTGCCGAAGCTGAAGCCTGCGAAGGAACTCCGGGTCCCGCTGGTCTGAAGCAAAACCCGTTCCGACGGCCCCGGTCGGACAAAGGCGGCCGGCCGGGGCTTCCCAGTGATCGCTGTACGGCGCTCCGCGCCGACCCGGTCCCGGGGCCGCGTACCCCCGTGTACGGGCCTGGAGGACACGACTTCGCGCCGATGCCCACGAGACTCGCTGCCGGGGAGGTCGACGCCCAATCCGCGGGATCCGCTGCCGGAGCGCGGGCGCGCCGGCCCGCGGTTGACCTGTCCGCTCGCGTTCGCTAGGTAAGGGGTGGACCGGCGAAAGGCGGGGCCGCATGCGATGAGGGGATCGCCGCGGCAGGGACGCCCTTCTCGCGAGCGAGCGAGGACCGACCGGTCACTTCCGATGTCGGTGGAGGCTCGCTCGCGAGTTCCCGTAGGAACCACTCCATCTTCTCATGGGCCTGGACGAACCGGGCGAACAGGTCCGCACTTCCCGGGTCCTGGTCGGATTCCGCGCTCTTGAAGCCCTCGTGCATCCCTTCGATGATCACGTGGTGGGCGGCAATGAGGCGTTCCAACATTTCCTGGGTCGTGCGGGGGAGCCCCCTCTCATGCGGAATCGTCGATGCGAGGCGGATGTCCTCGAGGGTATAGGCGGCCGCCGCTCCCAGCATCCGCTGACGCTCGGCGAGCGCGTCGATCGTCTCGAAGACGGTCGTCGCATGTTCATCGAACAGGAGATGCAGCTCTCGGAACAGTGGTCCGGCCACGTTCCAATGGTAGCCCTTGTACTGAAGGTACAGCTGCACCGCGTTCGCTTGTTCTCGCAGCAGATGGGGGATCACCGACGATGACCGCATTCGCGGCATGGGCTCCTCACTCCAGCCACCGTCCGAGGCCGTAAGGACCCGCCGTGAAATCCAGTTGACGAGGGAGGTCCGTCCGGGGGGACCGCCCCTGGCCGGCCCCAACTGGGGGGTGGGAGCCGGGGGGTAGCGCCCGGTGGGTGGAGCCTAGAAATAACTGTGCCGCTCCCTCCCGGCCGTGCAGGCGGCGTACTGTTCCAGCTGTGGGGCTCCGCTGACACCGGGCGCCAGCTTTTGCTCCTACTGCGGAGCCGTGGTGACGGGACCGACCGCTCCCCTGCCCTCGGCGCCCACCCCGTACCCTGCGGGGGCGCCGATGCCTCCCCCGCCTCCGGGGCCGTACGGCGGGTACGCGCCTCCCCCTCCCCGGCGCCGGTCACGCATATGGATCATCATCGCCGTGGTGGTCGTCGTACTGCTCGTGGTCGCGGTCGGGGCCTACTTGCTGGTCCCGGCGGCGCCCCAGATCCAGGTCGTGGACCTCTTGGTCTGGGCGCCGGACAACGTCTGTGGGTTGAACGTGAGCCAGATCTATTACGACGGGTACAACACCTCGACGGGGTCGAGCGTTTCCCTCGAGCTCACCGTGCCCAACTTCAACACCACCGCCTGTACGATCGCGAGCGCGACCACCAACACGACGGGGTTCTCGTTGAGCGGCGTCCAGGTCCCGCTGTCGATCCCCGGTTCGGGGAACGGCTCGATGAACCTGACGATCGCCTCCCCGTCCTCGGCGTTTTCCGGGAATGTGAATCTGGTGTTCGCTTAGCCGCCGCGTCCCGGGACGCTCACTCGTACGACACGTCGGAGCGCAGGTAGGCCCGGACGGCGAGGAAGAGCAGGACGACCATCTCCGCGAGGAGCAGGAGCATCTGGTAGCCGTCGGCCGGGGTCAAGGTCCCGGAGTAGGCCCCCCGCACTGCGTCGGCCACGTACGTCAGCGGATTCGCCTGGAAGAGGACGCGGAGAACCGCCGGGAGTCCGCTGCTCAACGGATAGAACACGGTGCTGGCGAAGTTCACGACGAAGATCAGCAGGATCTGCACGCTGTTGTAGGCGGTGTTGGACTTCACGAGGGCCGAGATGAACAGCATGAGCGCGCCGAAGAAGATCGACCCGATCGTGATCGACCCGAGGATCACGGCGAAGGCCAAGAGCTGGGTCGGACCGGAACCGATGAGGACGTAGGCGACGCCGAGCATGACGAGCGCTCCGCCGAGCCCGAACAGCATGGACGTGAGCATGATGCCCAACAGGTACTGCAGGCGCGTGAACGGCCCCACGAGGAGCTGGGAGAGCATCCCCCATCGGCGGTCCGCCCACAGCATGCTCCCCCCCACCGTGCCGGCCATCACCACCTGGAACGCCATGATCCCGGGGGTGAGGAATCCCAGGTAGCTCGTCCCCGACCCTCCCGAGGAGGTGATCGACTGGAACCCGAACCCGAAGAAGACGAGGTACATCCCGGGGAGCCCCAGGAGGATGATCAGGCTCCCCGGGTCGGTGTTCACCCGGATGTTCCGGTAGATGAGCCGGAGGAGGTTAGGCACCTGCAAGGGGCTT
>JASHSP010000040.1 GCA_030038655.1 Thermoplasmata archaeon
TTCCGCCCGAACGCCTACGTCGACGGGAGCCTGCCCAACCTGAGGGCGCTGTACGACGCCTGCGCACGGCACGGGCTCCCGATCATCTTCCATACGGGCACCTCCGTCTTCCCGGGCGCTCGCAATCGGTTCTCCGACCCCCTGTTCGTGGAGGACGTCGCGATCGACTTCCCGGACCTCACGATCGTCCTCGCGCACGGCGGGCGGCCGATCTGGATGGAGACGGCCGTGTTCCTCGCACGCCGTTTTGCGAACGTATGGCTCGAGGTCTCGGGCGTTCCCCCAGCGCGGTTGCTCGAGTACTTCCCTCAGCTCGCGCGGAGTGCTGAGAAGGTGTTGTTCGGCACCGATTGGCCGGGGCCGGGCGTGAAAGACATTCGGGCGAACATCGACGCGTTCCGGGCGCTCCCGATCCCGACCGACGCGCAACAGCGCATTCTGGAGGAGAATCCGCTGCGCGTCTTTCCTCGGCGGGCGCCCTCTTGAAATACTGGGGCCGGCTCGGACGAATATGCCCGACTCTCCCGACCCACCGGAGGGGACTCCCCCGCCGGTCGAAGAAGCGGTCGAGCCCGTCGTGGAGGTGGTCGAGGGCGGCGAAGAGGTCGGCCGTCTGCCCCTGCCCCGCCGTCCACGAGGGGAGGTGTTCGGGATCGCGAGCCAGCTGCTCGGAGCGGCCCGGATCCAAGTGATGTGCGAGGATAACGTCTCGCGAATGGGCCGCATCACCGGCAAGATGAAGAAGAAAATGTGGATCCGGGAGGGCGATCTCCTCATCGTCCGCCCCTGGGGTTTCCAAGAGGGAAAGGCCGACATCCTGTTCCGCTACAGCCGCACGCAGTCGCAGTATCTGGCCCGCCGGAATCTGCTGCCGTCCTCGGTCAATCTCTTTTCGACGACGGAAACGCCGACCGACGCGGCTCCTCCGGCCTGATCGCGACGATGTGGGCCGCCTCCCGCCGTCCGCTCTCTTCCGAGGAGATGGCGGTCGTCGAGCAGAACGCGGTCGCTCTCGGCGTCACGATCGACACGCTCATGGAGAACGCCGGCCGCGCCGCGGCGGAGGAGGCCGCCCGCCACCTTCCCTCGCCCCCCGCCCGCGTCGCCGTGGTCGCGAGCGCCGGCAACAACGGGGGGGACGGAACCTGCGCGGCGTACTACCTCCAGCAGTGGGGCTACTCGCCGGAAGTGTGGCTCGTCCGACCCCCGTCGGAGATCCGGTCGAGAGCCGCGCGTCGCTGCTTTGACCGCATCGAGCACCGGCTCCCCATCCATCCCCGCGTTCCCCGAGCGGAGGAGCTCGCGACCATGCCGCTCGTGCTGGACGCGCTTCTCGGCACCGGCCAGTCCGTGCGATTGCGGCCGCCGATCGCGGAGGCGGTTCAAGCGATTCGAGCGAGCCGAGCGCCCGTCCTCTCGATCGACCTGCCCACGGGCGTGCTGGACCCGGAGGGGCTCCGGCCGTCGTGGACGGTGACCTTTACCACGGTGAAGGAGGAAATGGCCCCGGACAAGGCCGGCGAAGTGACCGTACGCGATATCGGGATGCCCGCGTCGGCGTGGCATCGCACCGGCCCGGGGGAGTTTCTGTTCTTTCACGCCCCCGACGGAAGGACCGACCGCGGACGCACGGGACGGGTCGTGGTCGTGGGCGGCGGACCGTACGCGGGAGCGCCCGCGCTCGCGGCGCTGGGGGCTCTACGGTCCGGCGCCGAACGGGCGACGGTCGTGACCCCCGAGGGAGCCGCCGCGAGCGTGCAATCGTTCAGCCCCAACCTGGTCGTGCGGGCGTTCGGGGCGGAACGGTTCCGTCCGACCGACGTGGCCGAGATCCTCGAGTTCCTTCGAGCGGCTCCGCCGCGCGCGGTCGTGGTCGGGATGGGGGCGGGGACGCATCCGGAAACGACCGAGGCCTTGAGAACGCTCCTCGGCGAGCTCGTCGGGGCGGTCCCTCTCGTGGTAGATGCCGACGCGCTGGTCGCGCTGCCCGACGCCGCGACGCTCGCCGACCGGGCCACGGGGCCGAACACGCCACCCCTCGTGGCGACTCCGAACTCCGGAGAGTTCGAGCGGGTCTTTGGCGGGAAGTCCGACGACCCCCTCGAGCGCCGGGTGGAGACCGTGACCCGGATCGCCTCCGAACGTCGGCTGACGCTCCTCGTCAAAGGCGAACCCGACCTCGCCTCGGACGGCGAGACGACCGTGGAGAACTCCCACCACCCGGTCGCGATCACCGTCGGAGGGTCGGGCGATGTGCTGGCGGGGGTCGTCGGCAGTCTGCTTTCCCAAGGGGTCCGTCCGCTGCATGCGACACGCCTCGCGACGTACTGGGTCGGGGAGGCCGGGTACCGGGCCGCCTCGGCGCGCAGCTTTGGACTGGTCGCGACCGACATCATCGACCAGCTTCCCGCAGCCCTTCTCGCCGGGCTCGAGCGGGTCCGCAGTGGCCCGTAAGCGGTCCGGTGTCGAGCCGTCAGGCGTAGCGGACGCGGCCCCGAATCGCGCGCGCCCGGGCCCGCGCGTCCTTCTCTCCGTGGGG
>JASHSP010000041.1 GCA_030038655.1 Thermoplasmata archaeon
AACTCCGTCTCGAGCAGCGGCCCCTCCGCCTGCTCGAACCCGAGCCCGATGAGGAGCTCCTCGAACTCCGCGAGCCAAGTCGCATAGGGATGCGGGCGGGCACCTGACACGTACGGAACGGTCGCACGCACGTCATAGGGCCGGAACTCGCGGTGGCGCCAGGCCCCGGAAGCCAGCAGGCTCCCGGTCAGGGCGCCCACGAGCGCGTCATCGGAAGTCGCCAGGGGCACCCGACGTCCCTCCTCGGAGGCGGCCCACCGCCGCGTCGAGCGATGCTCCGTACGGACCAGCCCCCGTCGCTCGAGAACGGCGAGGATGGGTTCGTCGGGCGAGGGCGCCCCGGCCGCGACTTCCCGGAGCACGTCCTCCTCCGGAAAGGAGGTCGAGTCGAGCGCGGTGCCCGCGACGAGACGCAACGGCATCCCCGGCGCCAGGAGGCCGCGCCGCCGGAGGTAGCCGATCGCGGCGGAGTGCTCCTCCTCCGAGAGACCTTCGTCGCCCAGCGTGGGGCGGGGAACGGAGCCTCCCTGCCGCAGAAGGCCCTCCAGCAGACGACGCTCGGGAAGCCCGTCGTGGAGGGCGGCCTCCCCTCGGGGCGTGAGGTAGCGCAGGGTCGCGTGCTGCTCCTCGACGACCGCGAGATGCTTCGACCGCAACCGCTGAAGCGTGCCGCGGAGCTGGTCCGCCGGAATCCCCGTTGAGGGCAGCAGCGCCGCCTCGTCGACCGGGGCTGGTCCTTGGTCTCTCAGCGCCTGGAGCGTCTTTCGCTCCAACTCGGAGAGCCTGAGCGTCGGGGTCCCGCCCGGTTCCTCCGCCGGCTCGTCAGTCACGGGCGGCGAGAGAGTGAGTGTGGGTTAAGACTTTCCTGCACCCGGATCCGGTGGCGGGACCCCGACCGTCGTGGAGTCGGTCGTCGGCGCGACCGGGGCCTCGGCGGATGCCGCGGCCGAGTCGCTCGTGGGCGGTGGAGGCGGCGGATATGACGGGGGGACGGCGGCCGGAGCGGTGGTCCGTTGCCGACCCAGGACCCAACCTAGTGTGACGGCCACGGCCATCACGGCGATGAACAACGCGAGGTTTCCGGGATAGACGAGCGCCCAGCGGAGGAGCGGCGTGAGGGCGAGAAGGCTCACCCTGAGGGAAGCGCTCGCGCTCCCATAGTAACCGTCCGCGCCGAGCGTTGCAGTCGCCGTGGCGCTGGCGCCGAGATAGCAACCGGGGACCGCGAGATTCGCCGTGGCCGCGCCCGCCGGGTCCGTCGAGACGGTCACCGAGGCAAAGGTCCCCCCGCACGGGCCCGAGAGGGACGGCGAGGCCACCTGGACCGAGACGGGGAGGTTCGGGATACCGGCGCCGGTGGTGGCGTTCTTCACGAGGACCGAAACAGCGACGGAGCCGCCGGGGGCGACGACCGAGGGCGAGACGGAGATGGTCAGGTTCACGTAGGTTCCGGCCAGGTTCTCATAGAGCGGCACGGCGCGGGGGGTCCCCCAACCCGACTCCTCATCCCAGCCCGGACCGGCGGTGCCGAGGCACGTCGTCCCGCCCTGGACATCCACGAGTCCGATTCCCTCGGCCCCGGTCGCCTCTGCGGCGGCGGTAGCATACAATCGCGGGGTCAGGAAGCCGAACGGAGTGCCCCGGACCGCGTCCATCGACGCGATGAGGCCGGCCCAGAGCGGGGAGGCGAAGCTCGTTCCGGATCCGGCCCCCGAGGCCCCGGCGTAGTAGATGTAATCGTATGCGGCCGGCGCGGCGACGTCCGGCATGGCTCGGTAGCCACCGTTGGCCGCGATCGGGGCCGCCGCACTGCCCACGCGTTCCCAGCTCGGAGCGGAGTACGTCGTAGAGAATCCGCCCCCACTGCGATTCCAAGCCGGCTCGCTCGCGATCCCCGTGACTCCGCCGAGGACATTGTAGCTCAGCGTGGGGGCCGTGCCCCCCACCGCGAGGACGTAGGGGGAGGCCGCCGGGAACAGCGGCTGGGGGCCGCCGCTGCAGCCGGGCGGCGGATTCGCGTTCCCGCCGTCGTCTCCCGAGGCGGCGACCAGCGTGATCCCCGATTGGTCGGCGGCCGCGAAGTCGTTCTCCCAGGCGACCTGTAAGGGCGAGGTCGACGTGTCCTGGGAGCCGAACGACATCGAGATCGCCACGACATGCGGCAGCGAGAGCGCCTCGTTCAAGGCGTCCACCATCGACGCGTCCGTGGGCGAGTAGTCGTCCGCCGCCGGCCCGTCGGGCGCGTACACCGCGTCGAGGGTGGCGCCCGGAGCCTCCGAGCCCGACCATTCGAGGTCGAGCGTCAGCTCGAACGGCGCTCCGCTCGGGTCGTGCGCCGCGTTCCCCGCGGGTGCAGGGGCGCCGTCCACCGGGAACGCCTGGATTGTCGGGGCCGGAAGGTCGGAGGGATAGTCGTCCGCGTAGAACGTGCTGAGGTCGCTCGGATCGTAACCCCAGCCCCAGAGGAGAAGCACGATCGCTTCGCCCGTCGACCAGTGCGAGGTCCCGGAGAGATTGTAGAGGTCGGAAAGACCGTAGATCTGGTGGATCACCGACGGCCCGACCAGGCTCCCGCTGCTCGCCGGCCGGGTCGCGTTGACCCCCGCGGAGCCGAACGAGGTCTCGGAGCTGAGCGGTA